>NZ_JACHDI010000004.1:413787-460875 GCF_014201025.1 Paraburkholderia sp. MM5384-R2 | reverse complement strand
TATCTCACGATGTTCAAGGAGACGTTCTAACACTCATCCTATTTGATACTGAGACAAACAGCTCCCCTGAAATCCGAATACAGCGGGACGTAACAGGCGACGAACACATTGGCGGTTTCAAGCAAAACTGCGTGAAGGTTGGTCGCAAAGCTATGCGAGGCATCTACGATCTCCAGCAGCGATCCTGACGGATACAATCGGGACACTGTGCCAACATACGGTGCCACGTGCGTTGCAATCCAGGCATCGCACGCGTGATGCTTCCAGGATATCGGCTCGCGGAACAACTGTGCTATTGGCGCGTAGTGCGAGCCAGCTCGCAGACCGACTCGTCTCCCAGTCAACTCGAGCCATTGCTTGAGTGCCAGTAGGCCGTAGCGGACGGAAGGCACAAGGTGTATGGAGAACGCCTGCAAGTGATAGATTTCCGCTAGGCGGACGCGCAATTCGTCACGAAGCTGCTTGGTGTGGCGGAACAAATTTGCGGTCGCGTCAGGATGAAGAGTTGGTGCGATTGAGGCGCTGTCCATATCGGAGTCCAGAAAGCGGGCGCGATGCTTGTGGCAGTGCGTCTTTGATAGAGAGTCAGACGATCAGCCTTTTACTTGTCAGTAGAGGAATGATCGCATCGCGGAAGATAGAGCCAATCTTTAAATCCTGCCTTGCATTGTCGCTGCGATACCACATCAACTCATCGATTTCCATTCCGGCTCGCGGTTCCCCTTCGATCTCAACCAGATATACGTTCATTTCGATCGGCATGTCTTCAAATGTCGAGGTGCCGCTGAATTCGCCGAGATAGCTTTGCTTGCTGACTTCGATATTGAGCTCTTCGCGAATTTCACGACAAAGGCAGTCCAAACAAGATTCGCCGGACAGTGGTTTTCCGCCAGGAGAGATGAAGGTATCAGTTCCCTGCTTTCGAGTCAGGAGCAGCGACTTCTCGTGAATGATAGCCGCGGCGCATTTGACGATTTTGGCGCTATTCATATTGGGGCTTTCGAACGATAGGATAGCTTTGCCGGCAATTGGGTATGCTGCCTTGATGCAGTCATTGCCGGCAGCACCATGTTATGCCACTTGCTCAAGAAGTTCCGGCTGGAAAGACCGCAGTTCACCGCCTGACAAAAAGTCAACGATGTTCAAAGCCAGCGGCATTTTCTCTTGAAGATAGGCAAGAATGACTTCGTCCGACGGCGTAGTGAAGCTATCGCCGAAGATGCTGATACCCTCAAGTGATTTGGTTGATATTCCCACCTGCAGTAGCTTGTACTTTACGTCGTCCGCTGACTGGGCGAACTTATAAATCGGTGATCGGTATACGATGCCAAACTTTTTCATCATGTCGACGAAAAATTCCTTCGCAACGAGGCGCTGTTCAGGAAATTCGTTTTGATAGTTGGTGATCCCGTCATTGATGATCTCAATGCCGTTTCGGCGGCAAAAATCCGCAATATGGGCGTGAATAGCCAGCTTTTCACCGAGCAGAACAAGATTCTTTTGGTATTTGATAATGTCTGACTCGATGTTCTCGATGGCAATGGCGCGAAACGCTCCGCTGATGTCTTCCACAGTGTGATCAACCACCAGATCCCCAAAGCGACGCCGCAGTTCATCGACGCGGTGGGCAAGTACGCCGCGATGCAGTGAGCAGCCACTATTCGCCGAGTAGAGTCGCACGGGGATACCCTGCAACATCAGGTGACAAGCTGCGAGAGTGCTATCCCGTCCACCTGTAAACATAACCAGTTGTGTTGAAAACGTATTACGCATCGCGTTCCTTCCTTTTAAAGTGCGGTGAGACGTTGATACGATTACCCTCAGACTGTCGCGTGACCGGTCCGGACGAGACTGAGTGGTGTGATTGACGCATCCGGAATCGGGACACGTAGTTTCAAGTAATTGACGACGCTGTCCACATCGTCAAAAATCCTGATTTCATCGAGTTCCCCTGCGCTGATCAGGCCAGCCGATTCCAGATTTGTTCTCATCCAATCGATAAGTCCTCCCCAGAATTGCGAACCGACCAATACGACTGGCACGGGGTTAAGTTTCCTCGTTTGCTTTAGTGTCAAAATTTCAAATAGCTCATCGAGTGTGCCCATCCCACCCGGCATCGCAATAAATGCGCGAGAATATTTGCAGAAGGCAATTTTTCGAGTGAAGAAATTTTCGAATACAAGTGAGATATCTTGAAATTGAAAATCGGCCGACTCGAAAGGAAGCACGACATTGAATCCGATGGTACATGTTTTTCCAGTACGCGCACCTTCGTTGGCAGCCCGCATAATGCCGGGGCCTCCACCAGAAATTACGGTATAGCCCTCACTCGACAATCCGGAAGCAATTTGATGAGTGAGTCTAAATATTTCGTGGCCAGGTTTGATGCGCGCGCTGCCGAATATGCTTACCGCGGTGCCGACGCAATCCGAAAGCTGTTCGATACTCTCAAGCTCTCGCAAGATGGTTGCATGCATGGACTTGCTTATTTGTGAGAAGGATAGGACTTCGTAACGATGCAGATCGACAGTCTATCGGCTGGCAGCTGGACGGAGTAGCGAAATAGTTGCACAATCGGTGTGAATTTATTTCTACCCTTAATCATGCGCATCTTGCCTCCTCTCCGGGCCCTTCAAAGCTTCGAAGCCGTAGCCAATTACGAGAGCTTCACTCAAGCGGCAAATGATTTATGTATAACGCATAGTGCGATCAGTCATCAGATCCGTGCGCTCGAAACCTGGTTTGGAAAGGATATTTTCGTTCGCCACAGCGGTGGAGTTCGACTGACCAAAGACGGCGAGCGACTGAAGAGTGCATGCTCGGCCGCGCTTGCGCTGCTCGAAGACGAATGCGTTGGTATTCGTGATCAGAGGCCAGAACGCAAGCTCACGATTGGCTGTTCCGTCAGCTTTCTCGCTCACTGGCTTCTTCCCAGAATTGAGGAATTCTCAAGACGCGTACCGGAGGTGATACTGAATTTTCAGGCGCGAGGCGATGTTGCAGCATTGCTGAGGCGGGAAGTCGATGCCTTGATAGTCACCGATCGATTTCCGTCGTCGGCCATCACGGCGACCTGCCTGACGACAGATATGATAGGGCCGGTCTGCGCGCCCAACTGGCCGAATGTGCCCAGGTCGCCACGCGACATCGGCGGGATGCGCCTGCTGCACGCAAGGTCACGCATGAATGCATGGAGCGAGTGGAGCCGAACTGTCGGAGTGGCTGTCGATTCGTGTTGCGCTCAGGTATTGGACAGCTTGTCACTGACCATCGAAGCGGCAAGAAGCGGGGTGGGACTCGCGATCGCTCCGGAGTTATTGGTCCGGCGCGATCTGGCCGATGGCCGGCTCGTCGCACCCGTGGGGTTTGTGAGTGTGGAGCGGTCTACCTATCTTTACGTGCATGCGTCCCACTCGCAGGAAGACGATATTGCGAGCTTTCGCAGTTGGTTACTCGAAGAATGCCGTAAGGATCTTCCGCCTGGAGTTTAAAGCAGGGACGTAACGGCTAACAAAGTCGAACCCCGGTATGCGCTTCGGCTCGAAGACCCGCTGAGGTGCGTGACCTTCACCCCCGCTCTTCACGCATGTCGTTTCGCCTCATCCCGGCCTGCCTTTCACCCGCCACACTCACGGTCCAAGTTCATGCGCGCGCTGCTGTTCGCCTTGGGTCGGAAATAGCTTGACCCGCAACGCCTGAAGCTGCGCGTTGCGCTGCGCGGCGTCGAGACTCGCATCGTGAGTAATCTTTTGAGCGTCGTTCTGATAGCTCGAATACCGCTCGGCCCAATGCTGTCCTTCGTGGCTCCGTTCGCTGAAACTCGTCACCGCTTTTTGCAATGGCCCAAGCAGGTATTGGATGTGCAGTTCTTCGTCGCGGCTGTTTTGCCAATGTGGAACCGGATAACGCGGTTGCTGCGCGGACGCGGCTACCCCTTCCTGATCGGCCGCGCGTTGCCGCCATTCGTCGATTGCCTGCGTCAATTGCGAATCGTCGTTCTGATACCAGAACTGCTCGACCTGGCCGCCTAGCATCCGTTGCCGCAACTGATCACGCTGCTGACGCCACGTCGAGATACGGTTAATGTCGACGTTCGATGCATTCAGGCTCTGCGCATTCAGGTTCTGTGTGGCGAGCGTTTCGTCGTGCGCTTTCATATAGGCCACATAACGCTCGACTATCTGCACCGCTTCCTCCGAAGCCGGAGAACGGAGCCGGGTTCTCAGATACAGCTTCAGTTGATCCGCGCGGTCGTCGTCTGCCTGTTCGAGAAGAAAGAAGTCGATCAGTTCGCGCAACGTGTCGTTGCTGATCAGATGATGACTGTCCGTCATCGCCAGGCCATTGGCGATGGCTCGAATCGCCGGGCAAGATGCGCAACGAGTTATCGGTGTCGGCCGCGGGTGCGTGCACTGCGGCTGCCGCGGCCGCGTTGCTTTCGCTATCCGCGACGACGCTCGTCGCAGCCTGCGCTGCTGGCGCCGTGTGCCGCAAGTACAGCACGCCGGTCGACAGGCCCAGCGCCGCCGCGCAGATCACGCAAAGAGGTCCCAGCCATTTTTCGGGCCTGTCAAGCAACGAGATGTCGATTCGAGCGACGTGAACGCGTGCCCGTTATGAATGGAAGACATTTTTAATTGCGCGGCACATCCGGTTCGAAGAACACCCAGCGCACCTGAGGAAACGTGGCCTGCAGATCGGCCTCGATGACGTTGATCGCATCGACCATCGCGCGGCCGCTCGCGTAGTCGATCATTTCCGCCTGCACCGCCACCACCACGTGACGCCCCCACTGCAGCGTGATCAAGTTGATGATGCCGCGAATCTCGGGACGCGCGCGCAGATGCGCGTCGATGGCGCTGCGCACTTCCGGGCTCGCCGATTCGCCGACGAGCATCGACTTCACTTCACGCGCGACGAGCCACGCGATCGTCATCAGCAGAAGACCGATCCCCACCGAGCCGAGCGCGTCATACACGGGGCTGCCGGTCACCATCGTCGATAGCACCGCGACGAAGGCGATCGCGAGACCGAACAGCGCGGCGATATCTTCGCCGGCCACGACCAGCAGATCCGATTCGCGCGTCTCGCGAAACCAGTGCCACAGATTTTTATCCGGATGCGTCTTGCGAATCTCCTTGAGCGCGCCCCACAACGATAGCGATTCGAGCACCACCGACACACCGAGCACCGCCAACGCGACGAACGCATATTGCAACGGCTCGCGCGCAATCAGTCGATGCACGCCCTCATACACCGAAAACGCACCGCCGACAAAAAACAGCAGCAACGCAACCAGCAGCGAATAGAAGTTGATTTCGCGGCCGCTGCCCATCGGATGCAAAGGGCTCACCGGCTTGCGCGCTTCGCGCAGTCCGAATAGCAGCAGCAGTTGATTGCCGCAGTCGGCGGTGGAGTGAATCGCTTCGGCGAACATCGATCCGGAGCCGGTGAACGCCGCCGCGGCGAACTTGCAGACGGCGATGCCGAAGTTGGCGGCGAGTGCGTAGAAAATGGCTTTCGGCGATTCTTCTTTCATCTGCTGGCGGGGGTCGGTGAGTGGTCTGGGTATTGTTGGGTATTGCACGAGCGAAGTGATCGGCAAGTACTCGATATTATGGATGACAACGACACACCCGGTCGCAGGAAGCGGACCTGATGTGCCGTCGTGCCGCCAGTTCACCAGGCGTCCTTTGCACCATTCGTGCGGGTCACGCCCTCTCGAGCGCCGCCATCTCCCGTACGACAACCAGCAGCACCGAAAGACTCGCGCCGCCCGTCGCCCGCAGATCGGTCAGCAGACGCGTATAACGCTCGAGCTGTGCCGCGCGTTTGTCGCGCCACGCTTGCACCAGCGAATCGGGCGTCGATGCATCGGTCGCGCCGGCCAATGCGCTCGTGGTCAGCGCGCGCTTGAGCCGTGCGAGTTCGGCGAGCGCCGATGCGCGCGCGAGCATGTCCCAATGCGTCGGCGCCGGCAACGAGGCGGCGCGCTCGCTGATCCAGCTGTAATTCAGCAGCGTGCCGAGCGCGAAGTAGACGCCCGCGACCTGTTCGAGATTGCGCCCGCACGTCGACGCGACTTCGGCGATATCGAGCAGAGCGGCCGACACCTCGCCGCTCGCGATCCGCACCGCGAGATCGCTATCGACACCCGCATCGACGAACACCCGTTGCCGCTCCGACAACGCTTCGAGGTCCGCGCCAGGCAACAGCGCCGGCCATTGTGGCGCGAGACGCTGCGCGGCGTCGCGACAGCGCGCGAGCAGGCCGGTCACGTCGTCGCCGGCCGCGCCTGTTTGCAGATGCCGCAGGAACCACAGCGCCGAACGTTCGACGAGCCGCGCGACCTCCGCGAACATGCGTGCCTGCACGTCGTCGGGAACGCGGTTGTCGAGCGCGTCGATGCTGCGCCAGATCTGATCGAGATCGAACACGTCGCGCGCCATGATGCACGCGCGCACGATGTCGCCGGGCTGTGCATCGGTCTCCTCCATCAGCCGATGCACGAACTCGCAGCCGACGCGATTCACGAGCGCATTGGTCAGATGCGTCGCGAGGATTTCACGGCGCAGCGGATGGCGCTGCATCGGTTCGCGGAAACGCTGCTGCAGAGGTTTCGGAAAGTACTCGATCAACATATCGCTGACGAGCGGGTCTTCCGGCATCGACGATTCGAGCAGCGCGTCATAGAGCCACATCTTGCTGTACGCGAGCAGCACCGCGCGCTCGGGTGTCGTCAGTCCCTGCTTCGCGGCCGCGCGCTCGGCGATGTCCTCGTCGGTGGGCAGAAACTCGATCACGCGATTGAGCCGCCCCGCCTTCTCCAGATAGCGCATCAGGCGCGCTTCGGCATCGAGCAGCTCCACGCCGAAACGGCCTGCGATCGACAAAGCCTGGGTCTGATAGTAGTTGTCCGTCAGCACGAGCAGACCGACTTCATCGGTCATTTCGGCAAGCAACGCATTGCGCTGCTTCTCCGTCATCTCGCCGTCGGCGACGACGAGGCCCAGCAGAATCTTGATGTTGACCTCGTGATCCGAGCAATCGACACCGGCCGAATTATCGATCGCATCGGTATTGATGCGGCCGCCGCGCTGCGCGAACTCGATGCGCCCGAGTTGCGTCAAGCCGAGATTGCCGCCCTCGGCCACGACCTTGCAGCGCAGATCCGCGCCGTTCACGCGGATCGCGTCGTTCGCGCGATCGCCCGCCTGCTGATTGGTCTCGCGGCTCGCCTTCGCATAGGTGCCGATGCCGCCGTTGTAAAGCAGATCGACCGGCGCCTGCAGAATCACGCGCATCAGCTCGGCCGGCGAGAGCACCGCCGCGCTGATCCCGAGCGCCGCCTGCACCGCCGTCGATAGCGGAATCGTCTTCGCGCTGCGCGGGAACACGCCGCCGCCGGCCGAGATCAGCGACGGATCGTAATCGGCCCAGCTCGAACGGTCGAGCATGAAGAGCCGCGCGCGCTCCGCCATGCTCGCCGCGGGATCGGGAGTCGGATCGAGAAAGATATGGCGGTGATCGAACGCGGCGAGCAGCTTGATATGCGGCGACAGCAGCATGCCGTTGCCGAACACGTCGCCCGACATGTCGCCGACACCGACCACCGTGAAGTCCTCGCTCTGCGTGTCGACGCCGATTTCGCGGAAGTGCCGCTTGACCGACTCCCACGCGCCGCGCGCGGTGATGCCCATCTTCTTGTGGTCATAGCCGACCGAGCCGCCCGACGCGAACGCGTCGTCGAGCCAGAAACCGTATTCCTGCGAGATCGCATTCGCGTAGTCGGAAAACGTGGCCGTGCCCTTGTCGGCGGCGACGACCAGGTACGGGTCGTCGGAATCGTGGCGCACCACGTGAGGCGGTGGCACGACGTCGGTGCCCGCCAGATTGTCGGTCACGTCGAGCAAGCCGCGCAGGAAGGTCTGATAGCACGCGACGCCCTCGCGCATCCACGCATCGCGCTCGCTCTGCGGCGGCGGATTCTTGACGACGAAGCCGCCCTTCGAGCCGACCGGCACGATCACCACGTTCTTCACCATCTGCGCCTTCATCAGGCCGAGCACTTCGGTGCGGAAATCCTCGCGCCGATCAGACCAGCGCAGGCCGCCGCGCGCGACGCGCCCGCCTCGCAGATGGACGCCCTCGACGCGCGGCGAATAGACCCAGATCTCGAACATCGGTTTCGGCTCGGGCAAGCCGGGCACCTGGGCGGGATCGAACTTGAACGACAGATACGGCTTCGGTTGGCCCAGAGCGTCATGGCGGTAGTAGTTGGTGCGCTTGGTCGCCTTGATCACGCCGAGGAACTGCCGCAGGATGCGGTCTTCGTCGAGATTAGGCACCTGGTCGAGCGCGCTGTCGATCGTCTCCAGACAAGCGTTGACGCGGGCCTCGCGTACCGCGCCGAGCGCCGGATCGAAGCGCGCGATGAACAGGTCGACCAGCATGCGCGCAATCGCCGGATTGCCGGTCACCGCGCGTTCGATATACGCGTCGCTGAACGTCGAACCGACTTGCCGCAAGTACTTCGCGTAAGCGCGCAGAATCGTCACCTCGCGTGCATTGAGCTGCGCGCGCAGCACGAGGCGGTTGAAGTCGTCGCTTTCGATCGTGCCGGTCCACACCTGCTCGAACGCCTGTTCGAACAGATCCTTGACCCGCTCGATGTCGAACTCGGTATCGTCCGCGAGTTCGAGGCCGAAGTCGTGGATCCACGCGGGCATCGCACCGGGCGCCTCGATCAGATAAGGCCGCTCTTCGTCGACGCGCACGCCCAGATGTTCGAGCATCGGCAAGCTGCGCGACAGTGCGATCGGCAGCCCCGCGCGATACACCTTGAAACGGAACGCGCGCAGTCCCGATTCGATCGGCCTGTACAGGTTCATCGCGAGCCGCTCGCTGCCCTGCACGTGCTCGATCAGTTCGATATCGCGCACGGCCGTGCGCGCCGGATAGTCGTCGCGATAGCCGGCCGGGAACGAATCGGCGTAGTGCTGCAGCAATCGGTTGCCCTGCTCTTCTCCGTACGCGTCGAGCAATGCGTCGGCCAGATCGTCCTGCCAGCGTCGCGCGACCTGCACGAGGCGCGCTTCGAGCTCGCGCGTGTCGACGCTCGGCATGCCGCCCGCCTTGGCATGGACGACGAAATGAATTCGCGCGAGCGTCGACTCCGACAGCAGCGGCGTGAATTCGACGTTCTCACCATTGAATGCGTCGGCGAGCAGGTTCGCGACGCGCTGCCGCAGATCAGTGTTGTACTTGTCGCGCGACACGAACACGAGGCACGATACGAAGCGATCGAAGCGATCGCGCCGCACGAACAGCCGCGTGCGCTGATGCTCCTGCAAACGCAGCACGCCGAGGGCGGTGTCGTACAACTGGTCCTCGTCGGCCTGGAACAATTCGTCGCGCGGATAGGTCTCGAGCACCGTCACCAGCGATTTCGCCAGATGACCTTTCGGCAGGAATGCGGCGCGTCTGACGATATTTGCGCATTTGCGCCTCACGATCGGAATCTCCGCGGCCGACACGAAATAAGCGGTCGACGTATACAGGCCGATGAAGCGCCGCTCGCCCGTCACCTTGCCATCGGCGCCGCTCAGCTTGATGCCGACATAGTCGAGATAGCCGGGCCGGTGCACCGTGGCGCGCGAATTGGCCTTAGTCAGAAAGATCGGCGACGACCCGGAGATGATCTCCGCGGCCGCCGGCGGCAACGGCGTGACTTCCGCCGCGCCGCCCGGCTGCTGCGCATCGCGCAGAATGCCGAGACCGGAGCCCGCGACCGCCCGCAAACCGAAGCCGCCGTCGTGCTGCACCAGTTCGTAATCACGGTGGCCGAGGAACGTGAAATGATCGGCGACCATCCATTCGACGAACGCGCGCGCTTCGACGCCCTCGGGACCGGTTTCGCGCACCTTCATATCTTGAATGGTCTGCTTCGCGCGTTCGATGATCTTCGGCCAATCCTCGACCGCCGCGCGCACGTCGCCGAGCACGCGCGCGATGTCGTCGCGCAACGCGTCGAGTTTTGCGGCATCGCCACAACGATCGACCTCGAAATGGATGCACGAGGTCAGATGCGAGCGCGTATCGCCGGCTTCTTCGGCACCTTGGCTCACGCGCGCGATGCTGCCGTCCGGCGCGCGCCAGACCCGAAATACCGGATGGACGACCGAATGCAGCGCGAGCCGATGCCGGTTGACCGACATCGCGACCGAATCGACGAGAAACGGCATGTCGTCGTTGACGATTTCGATCACCGTGTGATCGGAATGCCAGCCATGCTGTTCGAGGATCGGGTTATACACGCGCAGCCGCTGCTCGCCCGGCACGAAGCGCTGCGCGGTCTGCCAGTGGGCCAGCGCCGCGCCGTACAGATCGGCGATCGAGCGGCTTTGCAGATCGCCCGCGTCGACGAAATCGTAGTAATGCCGCAGGAAGGGTTCGACGATATTGAAGGTCGGCTCCGGCAACCGCCCCCGCGCAAATTCGACAACATCGTTCAGCAGGTGTGTGACGGCTTCTTCGTTCTTTGCTTGCATGATCGACTCCCCTGGCTGGCGGCAATGGTGAGTATCGCGTGATTCGCAGGCAACGTCTGACTTGGAATTATGCGCCTGCCGTACGCGATACGGCCGTTTCGCGCAGTCAGGTAATACCCGCTGACCGGTCGTCGAGGAATCGCCAGGCTCTAGCATCGCTGCGGCGCGGCAACGCCGTGCGCGGCTCAACGCGCGGGCTTTGCGGGCGCCGGTGCGGGCACGGCCGCATCGCTATTCTCGGCGCGCTGGGTGAGCCACGCGCGAATCTGCGCGGCCGTCCACGCGGGATCGTCATGCGGTAGATCGTGGCCGGCCCACGGATGCTTGCGATGCGGCGCGCCCCACGCCGCCGCGAGCTTCGCCGAACAGACCGGGTTGACGAGCCCATCGGCTTCCGACGACAGAATCAGCAGTGCACACTCCGGCGCGGCGGGCGCCGCGCTAAAGCACGCGGCCGCCCACAATTGCCGCAGCGCATTCGCGCGGCTCACCGGCGCGCTGCGGCGAATCGCGGTCCAGGCAGCGAGATCCGCGCCCAAGGTGTGGAGGTTATTGCACGTGAGTCGATGGATGCCGCTCTCGGCATCGGCGGCATCGCTCCAATGCGCCGCGACGCCGAGCAGAGCAGGCCACGCCGACGGCCGCAGCCGCTCGAGCATGCGGCTGAATGGCCGCATGCTCGTATTGATCAGCACGAGCCGTTCGATCTCGCCGGGATGACGCTGTGCCCAGTGGGTCGCGACCATGCCGCCGAGCGACATCGCGAGCACGTTGTAGGGGCCCGGCACACCCGTTTCGAGCGCTGCCTGCCGCACGAATGCGACCATGCCCGCGACGCTCGCGGGCGCGCGCCGCCGCACGTATTCACCGTTGCCAGGCAGATCGAGCAGCAGCAAACGCAAGCCGGTCGTGCTCGTTGCGGCTGGGGTTGCATCGCGCAAGCGATCGCCCGAAATTTGACCCAGGGTTTCGCGCAACGCCGCCGGCAAGCGCCCCCAATGCCGCGTTTCCCGCGTCAGTCCGCGCAGCAGAATCCATGTGCTCATACGCGATCCGGCCCGTACCAGTGATCGAGCGCGCTTTGCAGCAACTGCTCGCGACGGTTGCCTTGCGGCAGCCAGCGCTGCGCCGAAAACGCCGCGCGCGCGAGGAAGTCGAACAGGTTCGCATGGCGCCGCAGCACGCGCGCGGTGCGATGCTCCATGACCGGGTTGAACATCCCCTGCCGCGAAAACAACTGCCGCGGGTTTTTCTTGATCCACAGCCACGAGCCGAGTTCGAGCGTCATCGGCAGAAAGACGTTCGGCGCCGGCGTGCGGTCATACGCGTAGTCCCACAGATCGCCGTGCAGCAGATACTGATGGCTTTGCGGCTCGAACGTGTAGCCGTGATGCGGATGCGCGTGTTCGAACATGCTCTTCAACACGTACATTTCGGGCAGATGCGG
The DNA here is from genome assembly GCF_014201025.1 of Paraburkholderia sp. MM5384-R2. Taxonomy (NCBI): domain Bacteria; kingdom Pseudomonadati; phylum Pseudomonadota; class Betaproteobacteria; order Burkholderiales; family Burkholderiaceae; genus Paraburkholderia; species Paraburkholderia sp. MM5384-R2. The sequence goes on along the minus strand of NZ_JACHDI010000004.1, from coordinate 448,878 downwards.
CATCTGCCGGCGGGTTCGGGCGTACGGAAACCAGATACTGTCGCTCCAGCCGTAGCCGGAATGGCAATCGAGCGCGATGCTCAACGGCCGCGCGGCGAGTTGCGTCTCGACGACTTGCAGCAGCGCGGCCGCCTCGACCTCCATCGGCTCGCCCGCGCGGCCGCGATACCAAGGCAACCACGCGCCGACGCGCTGGCCGCCCGCCAGCAGCGGCACGCGCGCGTCGGCGTCTTGCGGTGCGTTGCGCATCAGGTCGACGCCGCGCGGATTCGCGCGCGTCGCTGCCCACATGCCGCCGGGATTAACAATAGGGCAGAAATATAGCCTGATGGATTGCAATTGCCGGACCAGCAATTCGTCCCATTCGAGCCGCGCAAGTAGCGCCCGCATATAGTCGAGTACGAGTTGCGAGCCGATTCGCTCGAGTCCGTGAATGCCGCCAATAAAACCAATAGCGGGCGCGAGCGAATCGGATGAACCGATGCTCGCGGTGTAGACGGAAAAGCGCCGGCCGCGCACCTCCGTCTCGCAGATGACACGGATTTCGAAGCTCGCGCTGCCCTGGTCCAGGATCGACTTGAGGTCTTCGTATTCTTCGAAGCTATCAGGTAGGAAGCTTATAGCCGGCATGGAACGTCAATCGGAACGTTGGAGGGACGGAGTGCGGAACCCGGTGCGCCGCACCGCCCCTAATATATCCGTCTGCTGTGACAGTTGCGCAGTCCAACGTGGGCCGATGCACAGAGGCTCGCCATGCCCACGCGCGAGCGCGGGAAAAAACGGTAGTCGGGATGTAGCAAGTGCCGAGCCCATTACCGGTGTCTGACCATAACTCACCGCCAGTCGGAGAAGTGCGGGCGAATGACGAAGATTGCGGCTTTTTTACAAGTCGGGTGCGGCAGACAGAGGGCATTGCGGATTCCCGCCGAAGCGGGCGTCATTTCAGGCTATCACCTCGCGACAAAAGAAAGACTGACATAGTTGTCGATCAGTCATCGTCCCTCACGGGATACCGATCCGCATCGACCTGCATCTCGATCTTCGTGCGTTCGGGACCAAGCAACTGCATACGCTCGGTACGACCCTGATCGTCAGTCACCCCAATGTACTCCTGCACGCTGGTTGTCACGCGGTAACAAGTATCTGCTAGAGGTTTCCGATTGCCGGAGCCGTCGTTCCCGATCAGAGTCAACGATTTTTCTTCAGTTCGCGCGGTCCACACCTCAGTGTCGAGAATACGGACTTTCGTCGGCTCGCGATCGTCTCCACAAGTAAAGCGGTTGCTTCCGGGTGCTGGACCCGGTGTATCAGCCGTTACCGCATAGCTGGCGACTCCCTGTAGCTTTGGGCTATTACATAGGTTCTGACATCCCGAAGACGGACAGTTTGGAACGAACTTGACACCGATCTGCCATTTGTTATCTGGATCGACCTTGCCCCTGCTCAGTTCGATGACCCGTTCATAGACGTGTATTTTTTCCTTGTCCAAACCTAGTTGAACCAGGAACGCCATGACATTCTTTCCTCGCAAGGCAGCAAGCTCTTCTGGATTCCGCTCGGTTTCAAAAGCTGCCGCATCGACCTCTACGCTCGCGCCTTCCGTTGTCCAATCCCTTGCTGTCAGATAGTGGCGAGTCAGAGAAAGACGGTCACTATTGCCTACATCAGCAGTGTTAAGCGGCAATTGCATGTTGTCCTGAAGAAAGACTGAGCAGGCATGCGATTGCAACGATATCGCCACGGTGACTGAACCCAAAGCGCAACGAATAGATTTCATGTTCATATCGTTAGTGGAGTGCCAAAACGTACCAGGCAATACTGTCTGCGTTGGTTATTGCACGATAAGCGTGTTCGCGCGCCAACCACGTACAGGCTGTGTACCCATACCCTCCCGGATGATCCACGGAGCCAAATGTGTCTATGAAATGTGTGCATTCGTGAACAATCGTCAGTTGCATTGAAGACAATCTGGACGCAGATTTCTGAGGTAATGCGCAGAAATCCCGATTGATTGCAATGGTATGTGTAGCCGTATCGGGAGCGCATACGTGCGCAACCTGTCCGTCGAGATTTTTCCTACCAGGCACACAACCCGTAGCCCTGTCTTGCTGTGAATCGACACGTACGAAGTTTCTTGCGGTCAGCCCATTCATAACGGGTACAAGTGCCTTCAGGCCACTCATAAGTTTGGTACGGGTATCTTCGTCTGAACTTCCAAACCATTGTTTTACTCTCGTTTTAGCGGCGGCATGCCAGTTGGATAACTCCTGAACTCTGAGTTCGATCACCCTGACTGCATCGTCGCGCAACGTCAGCACAGCCTTTCTAAATTCGGCATCGCTCATGTTGTAGCAGATTGGCGGCCCGCTGATATCCACGGTAACTGTAACCATTGAATTTGGGTCTGCATTCGTAACTGCTGAATTGTGAACGGTTACGAATTCATAATCTGACATTGTGCTAATTCTCCGAAATTGAAAAATGAGGCTGTCGCTTTATCGCTATACAGCAGCGTCAATGGAAAGCTGTTGCGGGTTATCTGTCGGAGTGCGCTGCGTGCGCCCCTGAGAATCCGTTACGCCACTCGCAATGACCCTCGAACCAGCGCTCACCCGGTAACGCACACCCACCAGTCGCTTGCCCGTAGAGTCTCTGAGCGTGAACTGTTCATTGAACCGTTTAGGGGCACGCTCGCGACAGTTGCAAGCCCATGCGTAACCAAGGGCTTCGGCCATGTCGTAACCGTTTGAATACGACTTCAGCCTATCTAACGAAAACCATTCTCCGGTTTCGGCGTTCAGCGCCATTGCAGACGGCATTGGCGGGAAGTTTGAGTATATTGAATAGGTGACACGACAAAGCAGGCATTCTTCCTTGTCTCCGACACCATCCTCCTTCTGTTGTTCCATTTGACCTCTTCTGGTTTTTCCAGGAAACACTCGGCAAATTAATCATCCAAACGGGTTACGGTCAACACCTTTAATTTGAGATTAAAGAATTTTGACAAATATTTACGATGGTTCCGGGCATCTCATTTTCAGTGGACCTTTCCGGTCCGGCGGTTCAAAAAACGGCATTGAACCGTCTTTGCCGACTGCGATCGACGCCGGTCAGTGCTTCGTTGAGAAAGCGTTCATGGCCGTCAGTTTGTCGTTCGCGCCTTGCGCAGCGTCAGCGAGAAGCGCTGCCGCGTCCGCCTGTGTCAGCCGACGGTTGGGGAGCCCCTTGGCGTCAAGCGCAAACCCGGTGAACAGTTCCTGATCGCTACGATTGTCGCGTCGTACGTTGCATGCGAATCCTGTCATCCGTATGTCACTGTCCGTTCGCATCACTGACTTGGCGCTGACTTCGCAATGACTTCGTTTTGCCATCCTGACGACACATGACACAGCGGAAAACGCGACGCACAAAGATGTAGTCGTCTAGACGTTGCGATGCCTTCACTCAACCGTCACAGTCGCTTCCTAGAATGAGCCCACACCTGCCGGCAGTGGCCGGATGCGAGAGGGAATACAGATGGAAGCGATCCGTGAAGCTATTCGAATCGAGCGTTTGAGCAAGACGTTCGGTAACGGCCGCAAAGCGCTCGACGAAATCGATCTGCGCGTCGCGCCCGGTGAAATGGTCGCGCTGATCGGCGCGTCCGGCTCGGGAAAATCGACGTTGCTGCGGCATATCGCGGGCTTTACCGCGTCGGACGCGCAGCCGTCGCAAATCGAGATTCTCGGCCGGCCGATCCAGCAGAACGGCCGCATCGTGCGCGAGGTGCGCAACATTCGGCGCGACATCGGCTTCGTGTTCCAGCAGTTCAATCTGGTGAACCGGCTGTCGGTCGAAACCAACGTGTTGATCGGCGCGCTCGCGCGCCTGCCGTGGTGGCGGCGTCTCTCCGGCCGCTTCCCGCGCGCGGAACGCGCGCTGTCGCGGGCCGCGCTGCACGAGGTCGGGATCGGCGAATATGCGCGCGAGCGGGCCGCGAACCTGTCGGGCGGTCAACAGCAACGTGCGGCGCTCGCACGGGCGCTCGTGCAACGTGCGCAAATCGTGCTCGCCGACGAGCCGATTGCCTCGCTCGATCCCGAGTCGTCGCGCCGCGTGATGGACATGCTGCAAGCGCTGAACGTCGAGCACCGGATCACGGTGCTGGTGTCGCTGCATCAGGTCGACATCGCGCTGCAGTACTGCCCGCGCACGGTCGCGCTGCGTCGCGGCAAGGTGGTCTACGACGGCCCTTCCAGTGCGCTGACACCGGCGCTGCTAAAGAAACTCTACGGCGGCGATGCGCGCGAACTGCTCGACGACGCGACGCACGACGCAGACGAAACTCACGACGAGCCTGACGCCCCCGACACCGCCGCCGCGCGCTACGCGTTCGCGTTGAACGCCGCGCCGTCGAACTGAACCGCGCACGCTGTCGCGCGCTTTTGATTCTCTCCGTCCACTCAACCGGATCTCAACCGATGAAATTCCTGCGCTCCCTGATCACGCTCGCGGCCGGCGCTGCCGCTTTCGCCTGCATCGCCGCGGCCCACGCCGAGGACATCAACCTCGGGATCTTCTCGACCGATTCGTCGGCGGTGCTCAAGCAACGCTGGGAACCGCTGATCGATGACATGAAGAAACAGACCGGCCTGAACGTGAAGGCATTCTTCGCGACCGATTACGCGGGCATCATCGAAGGCATGCGCTTCAACAAGGTGCAGGTCGGCTATTTCGGCAACGCGTCGGCGATCGAAGCCGTCGATCGTTCGGGTGGCGAAGTATTCGCGAAAGCGCAGCACGCGAATGGCGACAGCGGCTACTACTCGCTGCTGATCACCAACGTGAACAGCCGCTTCAAGACGCTCGACGACGTGTTCAAGGACACGAAGAGCGTGACGCTCGGGTTCGGCGATCCGAACTCGACGTCGGGCACGCTGGTGCCTGGCTACTACCTGTTCGCGAAGAACAACACGCCGGTCAACACGTCGTTCAAGAGCGTGCTGCCGTCGAGCCACGAAGCGAATCTGCTGGCCGTCGTCAACAACAAGATCGACATCGCGACCAACAACAGCATGATGATGGAAACGCTCAAGCGCGAGCATCCGGACAAGTTCGCGCAGGTGCGCGTGCTGTGGACCTCGCCGCTGATTCCTTCGGACCCGCTCGTGTGGCGCAAGGATCTGCCGAAAGCGACGAAGGACAAGCTGCGCAAGTTCTTCCTGAACTACGCGAAAACCGATTTGCACGAAAAAGCGGTGATGGCCGGCATCACCGAGTACAGCGGCTTCGAGGCATCGTCGGATCGGCAACTGCTGCCGATTCGCGAGATCGTGCTGTTCCAGCAGAAGCAGAAGATCGAGAACGATGCACATCTGTCCGATAGCGACCGCAAGACGCAATTGGCCGCTCTCGACGCGAAGCTGAGCGCGCTCAGCAACGCACAGTCGAAGCAATGAACTCCGCCGATCTGAGCACGTCGCCCGCGCGCGCGAGCGAAGCGGCCGCCGCGCAGACGACGCAGGCGAAAGATCGTACCGGCAAGCGCAGCTGGTGGTCGTTGCTCGGCTGGATCGCGGTGCTCGCGGTACTCGGCGGCGCGTGGCACGGCGCCGACATGCGGCCGCTCGATCTGCTCAGCGACTCGGCCAACATGGGCCAGTTCGCCGCGGACTCCTTCCCACCCGACTTCACCGAGTGGCGCAGCTACGTGCACGAGATGTACGTGACGCTGGCGGTCGCGATCTGGGGTACCGCGCTCTCCCTCGTCTGCGCGGTGCCTTGCGGCCTGATGTCAGCGCACAATCTCGCGCCGCAGTGGGTCGTGCAGCCGATGCGCCGCCTGATGGACGCATGCCGCGCGATCAACGAAATGGTCTTCGCGATGCTGTTCATCGTCGCGGTCGGCCTCGGGCCGTTCGCCGGCGTGCTCGCGCTGTGGGTGCATACGACGGGCGTGCTCGCCAAACTGTTCGCAGAAGCGGTCGAGGCGATCGATCCGCGCCCGGCCGAAGGCGTGCGCGCAACCGGCGCGACGCGCCTCGACGAAATCGTCTATGCGGTGCTGCCGCAAGTGCTGCCGCTGTGGATCTCGTACGCGCTGTATCGCTTCGAGTCGAACGTGCGCTCGGCGATGGTGGTCGGCATGGTCGGCGCGGGCGGCATCGGCGTCGTGCTGTACGAAGCGATCCGCTCGTTCAACTATGCGCAGACGGCCGCGGTGATGATCATGGTGATCGTCGTCGTGACGGTGATCGATCTCGGCTCGGCGTGGCTGCGTGAACGGGTGATCTGAGGATGGCGCGCGTTCGCGCGCGCGGCAGTGAGCAGCCGGATTCGAAACGCCATTCCGGCCTTGTTGCTGCCGCTGCCGGCGCTGGCCGCGTGGCCGCGTGGCCGTATATCGTTGCGTCGGCAGTGCTCGAATGGGGCTTATCTGCTCGCGCTGATCCGCGCGTACAGAAGCGGCGATTTCGGTCAGGTGTATCCGATTGCGCGCGGTCTTTCGCCGATGCTCGTGTTCGTCGGCGCACTCGCATTCGCGGGCGAGGTGCTGAAGCCGCTCGCCGCGCCCTGCATCGCGCTCGTGTCGTGCGGCATCGTCTCGCTCGCCTTTCGGCGCTGACGAGCAGGTTGACGAAGCCGAAATCGTAGGTCGCGCCCGCACCGAGGATGCGCTGCTGGACTCACGACGAACGGTGAACCGAAGCCTCAGCCCGTGCTGTCGACCGCGCCGCTCGTCAGATTCGACGGTGTCGCGTTGCTGCACTTGGGAAGTGACGTTAGTTGTACACGCTGCAATCAACGCGTGTAATTCACCACCGGCACGGAATACGAAGTCGGCGCGAAATCGGTGCGGCCACTGCGCTGCGACGAGCCATTCGACGGCGCACCGTAGCCGCTATTCTGCGCAGCCTGGTTTTGCGCCGCGACCTTTGCTTCGGCCGCCCGGATATTGGCCGGATAGTCGATCACGTTCGCATTGGACGGATCATGACCGGCCTTTTCGAGCTGAATCAGTTCGGTGCGGACCTGGGCGCGCGCGAGCGGCTGATCGGCCGGATTCGACTGGGCAAACGCCGCGAGCGGCGCGGCAACGAGAGCGGCGATAGCCCCTGCTTCGATCAGCGACCTGATGGACTTCATGATTTCCAACCTCCCGAGATGGCTTCATGCGATTGCCGCGGAGCCTGGTGCGACCATCGGCCATCCGCAGCGGTTAAGGCAGTTTAGAAGCCGGTCGAGCCACGTAGTAAGCCCTGAACCATGAATTCACCGTTGCCATAGCGGCCACAATTCGAGGCCACCCCGTCCCGGCGCAGCCTCAACGCGATGCACTACACTGATAACGCCCAACGACGCGCCGCAGCCATCGCATTCGATCGAGGAGGTAGACGCTCATGTCGCATCCCGTTGCCCTGCCCTCTTACCGCGACGGCGTGCGCGCCGAATGGGTCGATTACAACGGCCACATGCGCGACGCGTTCTACCTGCTGATTTTCAGTCTTGCGGTCGACGGGCTGATCGATCTGATCGGCCTGCCCGATGCGGTGCGCAAAGAGCGGCATCGATCGATCTACACGCTCGAAGCGCATCTCAACTATCTGCATGAAATCAAACAAGGCACGCAGGTGCGTGTCGACATGCGCGTGCTCGGCTGCGACGCGAAACGTATTCACGTGTACTTCGAAATGTTTGCGCTGGACACGACGCAAGGCCAACGCACCGGCCCCGTCGCCGCGGGCGAGCAGATGCTGCTGCACGTCGATACCAGCGGAGCGCGCGGCGTTGCTTTCGATCCGGACGTCAAAGCGCGCGTACACGAACTCGCGCAAGCCCATGCGGCATTGCCGCCGGCGCGTTTCGCGGGACGTGTGATCGCTTTGCCATGCGCAGCGCAAACGGGAAACACTACTCAAACGGAGTGACCATGCTCGAGCCGGAAATCGCCGCCTTTATCGAACGAGCGAGCGCGCTCTATCCGTCGCATCACGCGGCGATGACGCCGCGCGAGCAGCGCGAGCTGTATGACCGCTACGCCGCGACGTTGACGCCGCCACTGCCCAGCGAACTCACCACACGGGACACAAGCTTTCGCACCGACGCGGGCCATGCGATCCCGCTACGGCTCTACCGGCGTCCAGCGAAGGCAAGCGAACACGGCACGATCCGCGGCACGGTGCTGTATTTTCATGGCGGCGGCTTCGTGCTCGGCTCGCTGAACAGTCATCAGATGGTGACGGCGCGCCTCGCCGCCGACACCGGCCTCGACGTGATCGCGGTCGACTACCGGCTCGCGCCTGAGCATCGTGCGCCGGCCGCGCACGACGACTGCCTCGAGATCACGCGTGCCGCGTTGAACCACCGCCTGCCGTTCGACCTCCCACAGCGCGCCGCATTGCAACTCGCGGGCGATAGCGCCGGCGGCACGCTCGCGGCAAGCGTCGCGCTACGCCTGCGTGACGAATGTGCGAGCGGGGTGCGCGGCATCGCGCTCGTCTATCCGATGCTCGGCACCGAGCCGCAATTGCCCGCGCGCGACACCGAGTCCGATGCGCCGATGCTGACGCTCGCGGACGTGCATAAGTTTCGCGACGCTTACTGGGGAAAAGGAGAGGAAGCCGATCCAACCCCCGGCCCCGCGTGGACGATCCCGCTCGCCGCAACCCGCTTCGACGGGCTGCCGCCGACGCTGGCCATCGGCGCCGAGCACGACCCCCTACGCGACGACGCGCGCGTGTTCGTCGAGCGAATTCGCGAAGCTGGTGGAGATGCCCGGCTGCTGGTCGGCACGGGGCTCGTGCACGGATGCTGGCGCGCGCTTGAAACAAGCCCCGGCGTGCAGGCCATGCACAGGGCTGTATGCGAATTTCTCCGCGAAAACGCACGCCATTAGCGCGGCGATATGCACCGCCGCGCCCGGCGCGTTATCGCGGCTCAGCGATGGCGGTCGCTGCGCCACTGCGCGAACGTGACGAGATCGAGGCCGACCTCGGCCGGCTCTATGCGGGTCCAGCCGAAGAACGCGTCGTCCCAGCCAGGAATGCTTTGGGGCGTCAGCGACCGGAACTTCATGCCGCCACGATATGCGAGGTCCGGCCAGAACAGCGGCATCACCTCGCGCGTGGCGAGCTGGCGCAGCAGGTCGGACGGGCCACCCTCGTCGGCGACGATCTCGCCCTGCGAGATCCAGTCGTTCTCGGCCCACGCGACGAACACGCTCGGGTTGCCCGCGGCGTCGAACATCAGGATCACGTTCTGCTCGGGCCGCCAGTAATACTCGACGATGCCCTGAGCGGCCACCACTTCGTCGATCACCTTGCGCGTGCGCGGATCGCAGTAGGTCATGCCGTTTTCGCCGAGCGCGAGCCAGCCCGACTCCGCGCAATGGCGGCTTTTGGCGTCCTTCAGGAAGTGCGTGAGGCGATTGGCCGAATCCGGGTCGGTCTTGCGCAGGTACAGGTCGACGATGCCGGCGTTGAAGGCCTTCACCGCGACGGTTTCATCCGCGACGCCGGTAAGCAACACCTTCGCGCAACGCAGGTGCGAGATCGACGACAAAAACTCGACGCCGCCGATGCCCGGCATGTCGTAGTCGACGACGACCGCCGCCACTTCTTCGAAGCGCGACGGCTGCGCGACGATGTCGCGCTCCGCCGAGGTCTCGACGAAGCGCTCGACGCCCGGTTCGCTCAGACACGCCGACGCTGCCGCGAATTCGAGCGAATTCTCGCGTGCGTGCTGGCGGATATAGCTGAGGGCCGCTTGCGGACGCGTGAAAAACAGGTTCGTGTAGGTGCCCGGGAAGAAACGGCGGAGCGCGTCGAGGTAGCTGTCGTTGTCGTCGACGAAAACCACTGTGGACGGATAAAAAACGGGAGGTCGAATAAAGTTGTTCATATCTTCACGTGTTTCTCACGCCGCCGCGAAGGCCCTCGACCGACCGGTCGGTCGATCTGACGTTTCGCCAAGCGACTGCCCAAGGAATGCCGGGCGATGCCTCGCCCGCGGGTCCGCATGATCAATGGGTTCTTGTCGCTACTACCGGTGACCGCCTGCCGTCGCTGTTCGCGCGTCTCGGGTGGCGCAGCCCGGCGCGGGCCTGCCGGCATGTGCGCTGCGAGCCAGTCGCTGCAAGTCGCTTTCACACGCCGGATAATCGAACCGTGGCTGCCGGTCGTCTGCAATGGTTCGTATAGTACAGGCTCCGCGCATTGGCGGCACAACTTAAATCGCATTCCTGCAGGCGCCAGCCGCGCAATTGCGGGGGACTAAATGGTCGAAAAAGAGAATCGCGGCACGCGGAAAAAATGTCCGCTTCCGTCGTGCCGGCGAATGGCTTTAGCGACAAGCGCGCGCCGTTCGTGCCAGGTCCGTTCGGACATCAATCATCGTGACGCGCCGCAATATGCCGACAAGAAGCGTCGATGTCGAAATGGTCGTTTATCATCAGTCAATCGCAGTTGCTTAATGGTTGTTGCTTAGATATGACGAATACCGGCAAGATGATGATAGTCGGGCTGCTCGTGGTCGATGCGGGCGTCGCCGGTTATCTGCTGTACCCCAGGGACGATCAGGCGCCGGCCGTGACCGGCGCGGTGACCCGCAGCGTCACCGGCGCGGTGGGATCGGAACCGCAGACCGATACGACGCGTGCCGCTGGCGCCAGCGTGAGCCCTGCGCAACCCGTGAGCCCGCCCGCGCCGCAATCGGCGCTGCCGCAGATGGAGTCGGCCACTCCGGCTCCGGGAGCCGCTCAGGCGCCTGCTGCGGCGCCCGCCCCCGCCCCGTCCCTGCCCGCCACAGCGGCCGCGCCCGTGCCGAGCGTCACGCCCCAGTCGAGCCAGACCGCGAGCGGCCGCATCGATAACGCAACGCCGCTCGCGGCCAATCCGGCCGCAGGCACGCACGCCCCCTCGAAGTCGCAGTCGTACGCACAGGAAAAAGCTCAACCGAGGCCGCAGTACGGGCCGCGCATCGACCAGACCCATGCCCGCCGGCGCGACGACACGCACCCGAATGGCGCCAACCCGGTCGCCGCGATGCTGACGGACCAACTGGTCAAGGAATCGGCGAAACCCGACCCGTCGCTGCCGATGCCGTCCGGCGTCACCGTGCCGTTGCAGTCTGCCAATCCCCCGGGGGCCGGCGCGGGTAGCGGCCGCGGCACGAATCCGGTCGCGTCCGCGATGACCGATCGGCTCGTCCGCGAATCGTCGAAGCTGGGACCGACGCAGCCCGCCGCGGAGCCGCCCATCATCAAACCCTGAGCGACGCGGGGCTCACGGCCGCGACGCCACCTCGTCGAGGTGCGCGAGCAGATCGGCCGGATCGTCGTAGACGCGCAACGCCCCCGCGCGCTCCAGTTCCTCGGTGCCATAGCCACCCGACAGCAGGCCGACACCGAGCGAGCGGCAGCGGCGGGCCGCAAGCATGTCCCAGATGCTGTCGCCGACCACGACCGTGTGCTCGATCGACACGCCGAGCCGCTCGGCCGCGGCGAGGAACAGGTCGGGATCGGGCTTCGCGTATTTGACGTCGTCGCGCGTGACGACGACCGCCTTTGCCGGATCGACGCCGAGCGCCGCCAGATTCAGCGCGGCGGTTTCCATCCGCCCGCTCGTCGCGACGGCCCACGGCGTGCCGGCCTGGGTCAGCGCGTCGAGCAGTTCGCGCGCGCCCGGCAGCGGACGGACCTGGGCGCGCATCCGCTGATAGGCGGCCGCATGCGCATGCCGCAGCCGTTCGGCGCGTTCGACGCTGATCTCGCCGTGTGTCTCACGCAGCAACTGGTCCGTGAACAGCCCACCGCTCATGCCGATCTTGCGATGGATACGCCAGACGGACAGCGGGATACCTTCGCTGTCGAGCGCCTCTTTCCACGCCAGCACGTGCTGATAGACGCTGTCGACGAGCGTGCCGTCGAGGTCGAAAAGAAAGGATGTCTGGATGCGCATGCCGGCCTCCTGTGATGATGGGTTCAATCACTATGCCATGTGTCGATGAAACGGCCAGGGCGGCTCGTCGCCCTTGACGACGCTCACGGGCTCTACACGATGTGCGCAAATTCCCACACAGATGGGCGCGTATTTGCCCCGATTTCGCTTTACCACGGTCTCACGTTCGAGACGATGTACTCGTTCAGCAAAGGCCGGCAACTTCGCGAACAACCGCTCGTACGGCTTCGGCCTTTCGTACGCGACAGTGCGATGCCCCTCACGACTGCGCCGCCGCGATCACCTGCGACGCGAGCGCATGATGCTGGCCGCGTCGCGAGCGGATTGCGTGAATCTCCTCGATCACGCCGTCCGCGCGGCCGAGCCAGCGCAAGCCCCTCAATAACGTGAGATCTTCGGCGCCGAGCTCGGCGAGCGGAAACACGCCGAGCCCGCGCGCCGCGAACACCGTCATCAACGCGCTGTCCTCGAATTCGCCGACGACGCGCGGCCTGATTCCCTGAGACTCGAACCATCGGTCGAGCCGCGCGCGCAGCGCGCCGTGACGGGTCGGCAGCAGCACGGGCAGGTCAGCGAGACAGAGCGGAAAGCCGTCGCGCGCCGACTTGCGCACGACCTGCGCGGGCCCGTACCAGTCGACCGGCGAGCCCGCGACGCGCTGGCTCAGCACGCGCAGATCCGCGCCGTGCGGCGCCGGCTGACAGGCGAGCACCAGATCGAGCCGATGCAGCGCAAGCTCCGACAACAGCTGCGCGGGCTCCCCCTCGTGACACAGCAGCCTGAGCGACGGCGTGGCCAGCACCGGCGCGAGCAACGCATGCGCGGCGAGCTTCGAAATCCCATCCGACAGCCCAACCGCAAGCCGCACCGAGTCCGCGCCGCTCGCTTCGCGCATCTCGTCGAGCAACGCCTCGCCCAGCTGGAAGATTTGCTCCGCGCGATCGAACGCCTGCTCGCCGGCCTCGGTCATCGCGACGCCGCGCCCGGCCGGCTTCAACAGCTGGCGCCCAAGCGCTTTTTCGAGCTCGCGCACCTGCGCGCTGATCGTTTGCACGGCCATGTCGAGCCGCGCGGCCGCTCGCGCAAAGCCGCCCTCCTTCACGACGATCCAGAAGTAGTACAGGTGACGATAGTTGAGCATGCTAATCCGATACTTCGAAAAATCCGAAACGTCGTTCAGGTTATCACTGGTTCATTCGAACCGCGAATAGGCCCATGATGGCGGTTCCGCCGCTCGCGGCGCACTCGATTCCGCCACCTCATGGACTCCCTGTTCGCACTCGTTGCCGATCCCGCCGCGTGGGCCGCGCTCGTCACGCTGATCGTGATGGAGATCGTGCTCGGCATCGATAACCTGATCTTCATTTCGATCCTCAGCAACCGCTTGCCGGAAGCGCAACGCCCGCGCGCGCAGCGCATCGGGCTGCTGCTCGCGCTGGTGATGCGGCTGCTTCTGCTCAGCACCATTGCGTGGATCACGAAGCTGACCGCGGTCGCGTTCACGCTGTTCAATCATGGCTTTTCGTGGCGCGATCTGATCCTCGTCGGCGGCGGCCTGTTCCTCGTGTGGAAGGCGACCACCGAAATCCGTCAGCACATGATCCCCGATGACGAACTCGCCGCGAAAACCAGCTCGACCGTGCAGTTGACCGTGGCGGCCGCGATCGGCCAGATCATCCTGCTCGACCTCGTGTTTTCCGTCGACAGCATCATCACCGCGGTCGGCATGACCGAGCACCTGCCGATCATGTTCGTCGCGGTGATCGTGTCGATCATGGTGATGCTGTTCGCGGCGCAACCGCTCGCGCGCTTCATCGATCGCAATCCGACCATCGTGATGCTGGCGCTGAGCTTCCTGCTCGTGATCGGCATGACACTGATCGCCGATGGTTTCGGCTCGCACGTTCCGAAGGCGTATATCTATGCGGCGATGGCGTTTTCCGCGTTCGTCGAGGCGATGAACATGCTCGCGCGGCGCGCGAAAACGAAACGTCTGGCAAGCAGCGAGGAGTGATGCCGTGATGAAATGCCCAGTCTGCAAAACGACCGATCTGCTGATGACCGAGCGCCGCTCGATCGAAATCGATTACTGTCCGGACTGCCGAGGCGTATGGCTCGATCGCGGCGAACTGGACAAGTTGATTGCGCAGGATGACGGCGACGGCTCGCGGCGCGGCGAGCGTGCCCTGGAAAGCGGGCGGCAGCGTTACGAGGAGCGTCGCGACGAACATCGCGGGTATCAAAAGAAGCGCTCGATTTTCGATGTGTTCGACTTCGACTGAACGCTTCGGCGGCTTGGCGCACGCAAATTCCAACCGCCGTTAGCGCATCAGCGCGCCTTCTTGCGAGCGCCCTTGCCGGTCGTCGCGGCGCGCGGCGCTTCCTTCTCGAGCGGTGCGCCGCCGTTCATCTGCTCGAGCCACGACAGCGTATCGACATACGACAGAAACTGCTTCAGATATTCCGGCGACAGCTCGCGCATCAACGACAGCGCGCGATGTACGAGGCTGCTCGAATTGAGCGGCCCCGCGTTGCCTGGCACCTGCGCGAGCGACTGGCGCAACTGCTTTTCGGTGCGCAGTTTGGACCAGACTTCGCGGAAGTAGTCGACTGCGGGCAGATCGGGATAGGCGGCAGCGTGCGGAGCATCGGCGCGCGCGTGGTGGCGGGCGAGGCGTTCGATCAGCGCCGCGAGCGTGGCGTCGTTGGCCGCATTGGCTTCACCGGACGTGGCTTGCGACGCGCTCTCGTCCGCAGCGGCACGCTCGAGCTCGGCCGTATATTCGGCCAGCAGTCCTGCCAGTCGTTGCTCGAGCACTCGTCGCGGCTCGCCGCTGTGCTGTGCCGCGCGCCGCGTAAGCGCGTCGAGCAGATGAAAGCGCACCGGATCGAGCCGAGCCGCGCCGCTCGCGCGCCATGCATCGAGCCTCGCGCGCGCCGCGTGGATCGCGTCGTCAAGCACCGGACTTCTCCGCTGCCGCCGCACTCGACGGCCGCGGCACCGGCGCGATTTCGACGCGGCGGTTTTTCGCGCGGCCGGGTTCGTCGGCATTCGAACTGACCGGCTGCTCCGAGCCGAACGCCGCCGCAAACACCGTCGACGCCGGCACGCCCTCGTCGATCAGCGTGCGCGTGACCGTCAACGCGCGCTGCGCCGACAGCTCCCAGTTATCGGCGAAGCGTCGATTGCCTTCGCGCAGGCGTTGATCGTCGGTGAAGCCGCTGACCATCAGGATCTGATCGCTCGCGCGCAGATACGCGGACAGCGGCCCGGCGAGACTCTTCAGCAGCGCGCGACCCTCGGGCTGCAGCTGGGCGGAATTCAGCGCGAACAGCACGTTGCCGCTAATGCCGATGCGCCCATTGACGAGCGTCACGCGCCCCGCCGCGAGCGGTCCCGCGAGTGCCTGTTCGAGCGTCTTGCGGCGCTGCGTTTCAGCCTGGCGCTGCTTGACCTCCTGCTCGAGCTTGCTCGACAGTTCGAGCTGCACGCCGATCACGCTGACCAGAATCAGCACGAACGCGCCGACCAGCACCGACATCAGATCGCCGAACGCGGCCCAGATCGGCGCGGAGGTTTCCACGCCGCCGTCGATGTCCTCGCTCATACCGCGTCGGCTCCGGCGGTCGCGCGCTGCGCGGCCAGCAACTGCAGGTCTTCGACGATCTGCTTCTGCGACAACACGCTGAGGTCGACCACGTCACGCGCCTGCGCGACGTAGTAGGCGAGCTGTTCGTCGCTGCGCGCGAGCGATTTGTCGAGCGCTGCTTCGATGCGTTCGAGATGTGCGACGAGCTTGTCGTTCGCTTCGCCGAACGTGTGCACGGCCGCGCCGAATGCTTCGCCGAGGCTCGCGACTTCGACCGCGCTGCCGGTGACCTGCGCGGCGACCGTGCCGAGCTTGCCGGTCTCGTGCTCGAGGTGTTCGGTGAAGCGATTGCCGACGCGTTCGAGCAGACCCGCCGACGTCAAGACCAAGGCATCGACGGCCGTGCGTTGCTCGGTCGACGCGTGGTTGACTGCGTCGAGCAGCGTCTCCAGCGTGGCGAGCAGACGACTGCGCTCTTCGAGCATCGCGGTGTCGCGGACCATGCTGTCGGAGAGCTTCTGGCGCAGCTCCGCGACGACTTCGGCAGCGGCCTTCGGCGCTTCGGACGCCGCTTGCACTAGGCGCTCGATTTCGGCGATCGTCGCACTGGCATGCGTTTGCGTCTGCGCGGAGATATCGCGTGCGGTTTGCGCGAGTGCGTCGCAGATTTGCTGCTGACGGATCGCGGTTTGCGAACCTGTTTGCTGCCATTGTTCGTCGAGCTTTGCGGTCATCGCGGCGAGCGCTGCGGTCCATGCCGCGAAGCGCTGTTCGTCGCGCGCGGCGAGTTCGGCTTGCAGGTTTGTCGCCGCCTTCGGTGCTTCAGCCGCGGCTTGAACCAGTCGATCGATTTCCGCGATCGTCGCGCTGGCATGCGTTTGCGTCTGCATGGAGATATCGCGTGCCGTTTGCGCAAGCGCGTCGCAGATCTGCTGCTGATGGCTGGCGGCTTGCGCACCCCTGTGCTGCCATTGTTCGCTGAGCTTCGCACCCATCGCGTCGAGCGCCTCGGCCCACGCGCCCAAACGCTGCTCGTCGCGCGCGCTCAGTTCGGTCTGCAAGTTCGCATGCGAGCTACCGACCGCGCTCAGCAACGCCGCGGCATGCTGCTCGAACGTCGCGGCGGCGCGCGCCAACGCCTGTTCGTTGTTGGCGGCGAGTTTGTCGCCCGCGCTTTGCTGCTGAGCCAACGCGTCGCCCCAGGCCCGCGACATGCCGCTCGCCGTCGCTTCGAGCCGCGCGGACACGCCGTCGAGCAGCGCGAGCGAGCGCTGTTCGAACGCTTCGGCAACGCGTTCGACCGAAGCGCGCTGTTGCGCGGCCAACTCGTCGCTCGCCTGCCGATGTCCGGCGAGCGCGCTGTGGCAAATCTCGGCGACGTTCGCGCTGGTCGCCGCGAAGCCGCTCGACATGCCGTCGAGCTGGCGCTGCACGGCCTGGGTGACCGCGTCGTGCAACGCGGCGGTCTCGCGCGAGAGGCCGGCCATCGTCGCTTCGACGACCGGCTGCAGGGCCTTGCCGGCGGCCTGCGCGCTGCCGGCCACGCTGTCCTTCAGCGACTGCTCGATCACACCGGCGAGCCGCAGATAGGCGGCTTCGGTGCGGCCGTAAAACGCGTCGAGGCTCGCGATCTGCCGCTCGTTCGACGCGGCGCTCTGCTGTTCGAGCGCGCTCATCATCGTCTGCAGACGCTCGACCAGCAGCGGCGTCGCTTCGGCCTGGCGTTGCAGCAGCCGGAAGCTTTCTTCGCGCTGATGGCTCTGCGAGTAGACGCGCAAAGTCGTCGCGATCTTCGCGTCGAGCTGTTGCGCCGCTTCAAGCCGCTCGCGGCGGGACAGCGCGGACAGCAGCCCGAGCATCGCGGACGTCGCGACACCCGCGATCGACGTGCCGAACGCGAAGCCCAGCCCCTTGACCGGCGCGGCCAGCGATGCGCGGATCGCCTGCAGGTCGCTCGCGCTCTCCAGCGCAAGGCCGGTGCCGCGCAGCGTCATCACCATGCCGAGCAGCGTGCCGAGCATGCCGAGCAGCACCAGCAGACCGACCAGATACGGCGTCAGCGCGGGTCCCGGCAACGCGACGCGCTCGCCTTCGACGCGCAGCCGCACGCTATTGCGCAGACTCGGATGGACAGCTTCGAGAAACGCGCCGAGGCTCGGCGGTGGCCCGGACAACGCGGCGAGCGCGCCTGTCAGCGTGGCGGTCGCCTGACCATAGCGGCGCAATTCGAGCGCGCCTAGCACGTAGAAGACGCCGATCAGCAGCGTGACGACGAACGCGAGCGGATTGGAAACGGCATAACCGACGGCGATCCAGCACGCCGCGGAGAGCCCCGCGAGAAATACAACGAGATCGATACGATATCTGGACATGGGGTCCCAGTTAGCAGGCGCGAAGAGCCGCGAGCAGCCCTTCGACCGGTTGAAAACGAACCTCCAGCTCGGCCAGCAAAACGCTCTGCATGTCCTTGCGGAAGACGTCGAGCCACGCCTCGGACGCGAGCGGCACGGCAGCGTTGCCGCCATCGGTCGACCTGGCGAGCCGCGTGGCTGCGGTGCTTGCTTTGACGTGAGCCAAGGCTGCCTCCAGTTGCATGGCTGCAGCGCCGGCTCCGACTTCGGCCGACTGCTGCCGCGTGGGATCGCCATCTGCGGCAACTTCGGCCGCTGCTTCCGCCTCCGCCAACCTCCGCTTCTCACCCTCGCGCAAGCGCTCGAAGTGCCCGCCGAGCAACCCGGGCACCGCGCCGAGCAAACTCCGCTCGCGCTCGCCGAGCGCACGCTCCATCACCGCATCGACGACCGCGAGCCGCGCGAGCGACGGCGCCTGCGTCGCCAGCAGCGCGCGCAGCCGGCCACGCAACGTGCCGATCGCCGTTTCCATCGAATGCTGAAGCGCGAGATAGCGCTGTCGGAACACCGCGTAGTCGGCCTGCGTGTCGACCGCCACGCGCGGCGCCGACATCCGGGCGGACGACGGCGACGGGCCACGCCGCCGTGAGCCGGCGAGCACGCTATCGCTCGCGATTGCGCTCACCAGCGAGCGGCGCACGCGCGTGCACTCTTCCTCTTCCGCACGGCCGAACGCGCGCGCGCCACCAGCGACGGACGGCGGCTTGCCATCCAGCGCCGACGACAACGCGATCGCGTCGGTCCAGCCGAGCCACTGGCTCAGCCGATCCGCCAGCGATTGTCGCGATTCGGCGACGTCGGCCTCGGCGAGACGGGCCAGTAAGCGAACGAGCGCAGGCCCAGTGAGGGCGCTGCGCTGAGGGGCTTGCAACATACCACCGGACGCAAAAAAGTCAGCAGTTTACACGCTGACGCCAGCGAGTCCGAAGTCGCCCGCTCGATCGTGCGTCGAAAGACACGGTTTTGCCCGATCGAACCTGGCATTCGGGCGTTTTCCCGAGCACGGCTTTTTTGCCAATAGCGAAGCGGACCTATCCCTGTATAAGATGAAAGCTGGCGCCTCGCTGCGCACTGGAACACGGCGGAGCGTCGACAACGCACAGAACACACGCAAGGCGGACAGGGAGCATGAAATTCGATACCGTGGTGCTCGGCGCCGGCATTGTCGGGGTGTGCGTCGCCGTGCATCTGCAGAAACGCGGCCGCGCGGTTGCGCTGATCGACCGTAAGCAGCCGGGCAACGAGACCTCGTTCGGCAACGCCGGGCTGATCCAGCGCGAAGGCGTCTATCCGTACGCGTTTCCGCGCGGGCTCGGCACCCTGCTGCGCTACGCGCGCAACCAGTCGCCCGACGTGCGCTATCACGCCGACGCGATGCTGCAGGTTGCGCCGTTCCTGTGGCGCTACTGGCGCAACTCGCATCCGGCGAAGCACGCGGAAATCGCGAAATCGTACGCGACGCTGATCGAGCATTGCGTCAGCGAACATCGCGCGCTTGCCGCGGACGCCAGTGCCAGTGCGCTGCTGCGGCCGATCGGCTGGATCAAGGTGTTTCGCCATGCCGCCGCGCGCGACGCCGAAACCACCCTCGCCGAACAGTGGCATCGCGAGTACGGCGTCGAGTTCGAAACGCTCGACGCGCCGCGCCTGCAACAGCTCGAACCCGATCTCGACAAGCGTCTGCAAGGCGGGCTGCGCTATCCGCAATCCGATTCGGTCAGCGATCCGAACGCGCTCGTCACCGCATACGCACGATACTTCGAAGCGCTCGGCGGACGGTTCTTCATCGGCGATGCCGATACGCTGCGTGAAGGCTGGCAGGTCGAGACGCGGGACGGGGCGATCACGGCCGAGTCGGCGGTGATCGCGCTCGGACCGTGGTCGGATCGCGCGAGCACGCGGCTCGGGTATCGGCTGCCGCTCGCGGTCAAGCGCGGCTATCACATGCACTACGCGCCGCGTCGGAGCGCGCGGCTGAACCATCCGATTCTCGACGTCGAACACGGCTATGTGCTCGCCCCGATGGCGCGCGGCATCCGTTTGACCACGGGCGCCGAAATCGCGCGCCCCGAGGCGGCCAAGACGCCGGTGCAACTCGACGCGGTCGAGCCGATCGCGCGCACGCTGTTTCCGCTCGGCGAACGTCTGGATGCCGAACCGTGGATGGGACGCCGCCCCTGCACGCCGGACATGATGCCGATCATCGGGCCCGCGACGAAACATCAGGGACTGTGGTTCGCGTTCGGCCATGCGCATCATGGTCTGACGCTCGGACCGGTGACGGGGCGGCTGATCGCCGAGATGATGACCGGCGAGCAGACGCTGGTCGATCCGCGGCCGTTTCGAGTCGAGCGGTTTTAGCCGGATGGTCTGAGGCCTGCTCGAAATCTCCGCCTTCATCGCGCAATTATCGTCATCTCACGCTATAGCCACCCTCAAGGCACGCCTCCAACCAAGCCGCAAGCCGTCGCAGCAACAAAAAAACGCCGCGGACCAACAGCTCCGCGGCGTTCTTCATCGAGCAGGACAACCGTCGATCAGGCCGTCACGGCAGCCCGTCGCGGCGACACTGCCGACACCGCGAAGCTCACGACGATATTCGCGACGAGCGCGATCAGGCCGATATACAGCGGATAGTTCTCGTGGCCGAAATGCAGGCCATACACCGGCTTGAGCCCTTGCGAAATCGCGAGGCCCGTGCCGAGCACGATACCGACGAGCCAGCCGACGAACAGACCCGGCGTGTTCAGACGGCGCGTGTACAGCGTGAACACGATGGCCGGGAAAATTTGCAGAATCCACACGCCGCCGAGCAGTTGCAGATCGATCGCATACTGCGTCGGCAGAAACACGATGAACAGCAGCGCCCCGAACTTGACGACCAGCGAAACGATCTTCGCATTGGCTGCCTCGGCCGCGGGCGAGATGTTCGGCGACACCAGCGGACGCCACAGATTACGCGTGAACAGATTCGCCGCGCCGATCGACATGATCGCGGCCGGCACCAGCGCGCTGATCGCAATCGCGGCAGCCGCGAAACCGACGAACCACGACGGGAACAGTGTGCCGAACAGGGTCGGCACCACGTCGCTTGCCGACTTCACGTTCACGCCAGCGGCGATCGCCATATAGCCGAGCAGCGCGATCAGGCCGAGCAGCACCGTGTACGCAGGCAGGAAGATCGCGTTCTTGCGCACCGTCTTTGCCGACGCCGACGACAGCACCGCCGTCATCGTATGCGGATACATGAACGCGGCGAGCGCCGAGCCGAGCGCGAGCGATGCGAACGCCGTGTACTGATTCGGCTTCAGCAGGATACCGGTCGCGCCGCCCTTCGCCTGGAAGTGCGCATCGGCCAGTGCGAACACGTGCCCATAGCCGCCGAGCTTCACCGGAATCAGCCATACCGCCGCGATCACGACGATATAGATCATGATGTCCTTGACGAACGCGATCATCGCCGGCGCGCGCAGGCCGCTTGCATACGTATAGAGCGCCAGGATCACGAACGCGACGATCAACGGCAATTCGCCGCTGACGCCGAGCCCCTTGATCACGACCTGCATGCCCACCAGTTGCAGCGCGATATACGGCATCGTCGCGACGATGCCGGTCAGCGCGATGGCCGCCGGGAACCACTTGCCGCCGTACTCGCCGTGCACGTAGTCGGCCGCGGTGATGTGGTTCTTCGCATGCGCAACCTTCCACAGCTTCGGCATCACTGCGAACACGAACGGATAAACGATGATCGTGTACGGCAGCGCGAAGAAGCCATACGCGCCTACCGAATAAACGAGCGCGGGCACCGCGATCACCGTATAGGCGGTATAGAAATCGCCGCCGACGAGGAACCACGAAATGACCGTGCCGAACTGCCGTCCGCCGAGACCCCACTCGTGCAGTTGCGTCAGATCGCCGCGTTTCCAGCGCGCGGCAAAAAAGCCGATCACCGTGACGAGCACGAAGAACGCGATGAAGACCGTCATCGCAACCGGGTTCACAGGATTCAGATCGCTCATTTGAGACCTCGATACACGATGTAAATCAGCAGCGAGGTCAACGGCACCCACAGAAACTGATACCAGTAGAAGAACGGAAAGCCCGCGAGCGGCGGATGCGCATCGTTATAGAACGGCAGCCACAGCAGCGCGATATAAGGGATCAGCAAAATGAGCCAGAGCCATGAACGGCCGGCCGAGGGGGAGGTCTCCACGAACGTCTCCTGAGTATTATCGACAGCGCGCGCGATGGCTCGTGGCCCGACGCGCGGATGCCCGGTTGCCTGAGGTCAGGCGGAAAATCGGGGAACGTCGCACACTCAACCGCCAGGCCTCGCGCGGCGCGGTATGCGACGGGCATGTAGTATTCGCCTTCGCGCGCTTGCTTTCAAGCGCGCAACTACGTAAGCCGTCTACGTAATATTACGTAGCCCGTCGACTGGCTTTTTTCAACGATGAAACTCAAAGCAAAGATAGTGCTGCTCGCGATCGTGCCCTTTCTGGCGGCGATCGCCAGCATCGAGACGGGCGTGCGCCGCGAAGCGACCGCACTCGCCGAGCGGCAGCACGCGACCACGCAAGCCGCGTACATGGCGAGTAAGGAGATCGAGCTCAAGCACTACGTCGAACTCGCGACGACTGCGATCGCGCCGCTCTACGAGGCCGGCGGCGACAACGCACGCGACGACGCGCTGCTGCGCACGCGTGCGCTCGCAGTGCTCGAAAAGATGAATTTCGGCGAGGACGGCTACTTCTTCGTGTACGACCTGCACGGCCGCACGCTGATGCATCCGCGCGAGCCGGATCTGGTGGGTCGGGATCTGTGGTCGTTGCGCGATAGCCATGGCGCGCCGACGATCCAGCAGCTACTCGCCGCGGCCGCGCGCGGCGGCGGCTATGTGCGCTATCTGTGGCATCGGCCGTCGACCGGCAAGGAGGAGTCGAAACTCGGCTATGTGGTGCCGCTCGAACGCTGGGGCTGGATGCTCGGCACCGGCATCTATCTCGACGACGTCGACACGACGCTCGCGCACATCGACGAGGAGGCCGCGGCCAATATCGATCGCACGATGAAGTGGATCGACGCGATCGCGGTGGCTGGCCTCGCGGTCATTGCGCTGTGCGCACTCGTGCTGAACGTGACCGAATATCGCAGTGCCGACGCGAAGCTGAAGCGGCTCGCGCAGCAGGTCGTCGAGTCGCAGGAAAACGAGCGAGCGCGCCTGTCGCGCGAATTGCACGACGGCATCAGCCAAATGATGGTGTCCGTGAAGCTGCTGCTCGAATCGGCGCTCGCGCGGCTCGAACGCGGCGACGCGCGCGTGCCCGCCGCCGAGGCCGCATTGTCCACCGGACTCACGCGGCTCGGCGATACGCTGCGCGAAGTCCGGCGCATTTCTCATGCGCTGCGTCCGTCGATGCTCGACGATCTCGGTGTCGCGGCCGCCCTCGAACAACTGACGCGCGAACTCGGCGACGAGTCCGGCATCGCGATCGGCTTCACGCAGATCGCGCATACGCATGCCGCCACGTTGCCCGACACGGTCAACACCGTGCTGTTTCGCATCGCCCAGGAAGCGCTGACGAACATCGTGCGGCATGCGCAGGCGTCGAGCGCGGCGCTTTCGCTCGAGGTTTCGCGCGATGCGGTCACGCTGACGATCTCCGACAACGGCCGCGGCTTCGACGTGACCGAAGCATTCGTCGGCGGACGTGAAGGTGTCGGCCTGCGCAACATGCGCGAACGGCTCGAAGCGCTCGGCGGCACGCTGTCGCTGAACTCGCAGCCGGGGCACACCGTCGTCGCCGCGCGCGTGCCGCTGCCCACGACGCATGCAACGGTGCCGTCCCTGCAGGAACTCTCATCATGAACGACACGACCTCTCCTTCCATCGCGCGTCTACTGCTCGTCGACGATCATCCGCTCGTGCGCGACGGTCTGCGCGCACGGCTCGAAGCAGTGCGCCACTTCGAAGTGGTCGGCGAAGCGGGCGACGCGCAGCAAGCGCTCGCGCTGGCCGAACGACAGGCGCCGCATCTGGCGCTGATGGATGTCGGCATGAAAAGCGGCATGAACGGCATTGCGTTGGCGGGCCTCTTTCACGAGCGCTTTCCGGCGATTCGTGTGCTGATGCTGTCGATGCACGACAACCTCGAATACGTGACGCAGGCGGTGCGCGCGGGCGCGAGCGGCTACGTTCTGAAGGATTCGCCGGCGCTCGAAATCATTCAGGCGATCGGCGCGGTACTCGACGGCAAGACGTTCTTTAGCGCGGAGATCGGTGCTCGACTGATCCAGGCGTCGGCGACGCAATCGCCGGTCGAACGCTTGACGCCGCGCGAGCGCGACATTCTCGATGCGCTTGCCGAGGGACTGTCGAGCAAGCAGATCGCGCAGCGCAACGATCTATCGGTGCGAACCGTGGAGACGCATCGGCTGAATCTGAAGCGCAAGCTCGATATCGAAGGGCAGGCCGAGTTGATCAAGTTCGCGGTCGAGAACCGGCGCAACAAGCGTTGAGGTTCGCGGGCGCGCGATAATGAGCGGTCCACACCTGGAGCGACCACGGCATGAAGCGCGTGTTCGAACTGAGTCTTGCCGGTCTGATGATTTGCGTGGCCACGGCTCGCGTTTATGGCGAACCGGCGCGCGTGAATCGCGGCCACGATCCATTCCTGCAGATATCCAAAGCGATCGCCGATTGCCCAACTCCGCTTGGCCCATTCGAAACCGAAAAGGAATGGCTCGACGATAGCCATTACAGAATCGAACGCGGCAATAGCTGCTGGATCGAAGGCCGTTGCCGTTTGCCGAACGCGTATCTGTACGACGCGGAAATCGCCGGGAGCGTGCAACGGCGTCTCGCGAATCTGAACGTCGCGACGCACTGGCGCGAGCAATCGACGCTATGGCTCACGCTGCAACGCCGCTTTATCTACGTCGAAGGCTGCGTCGCGCCGGGCTTCGACAAAAAGACTTTCCTCACCGAACTCGCCAAAACGGCGGACGTCGAGCGCGTGATCGACAACACGATCACCGATCCTCACGCCGCGCAGTTGCCTTACCGCACCCAGGCGGACCCGGACAAGCCCGTGCTCGAGCCGGGCAATTAGCGCGGTACTCTCGGCTACTCCGACATCCACGCGTTCGGCGGCGAATTCAACCCGCCCAATCTCGATGCGCTGGTGCAATATCCTCGCGCTGCCGCGAGCGGTGCATCGACTATATCGACACCAGTTGGCGTTGATCGAACGCAGCATCGCGCAAGCGCTCACACGACGCCGGCTCGACGATCGTCCAGTCACGCAACAACTGCGCGGCTTTGCCAATGCGTATCAACACGCAAACGCGCGCCTCGTCGATGTGGCTGCCGTTGAACGCCGCAACGGCAAGCGAGCAGTGCGCCCCAACGTAGAGGCGTATCTGAGCAGCGCCGTTCGCTGATCCGTCGGCGCTTCGTCTCGTTCGCACCGGCATTCAAAGCTGCGTGTCCAGTAGCCGCACGAATTTTTCGACGACCTTCTCGGTGAACGAACGCCGTGTCCATGCTTCGAGCGTGATGCGCTTCGACTTCGCGATGTCGTCGTCGAACGCGGCGGTCTGCTGCGTGGCGAAATCGCGGTCGTAGATGTTCAGGTTCGCTTCGTCGTTCAGCTTGAACGAGCGGCTATCGAAGTTCGTCGAGCCGACCGACACCATATACTCGTCGACTACCAGCAACTTGCAATGGAACATGGTTGGTTGGTACTCGTAGATCTCGACGCCCGCTTTCAGTAGATCGCCCCAACACGCACGCGACGCTTCGCGCACCGTGTGCGTGTCGATGCGTTTGCCCGGCGTGACGATCTGTACTTTCACGCCGCGTTTCGCGGCTTCGACGATCGCGTTGATGGTGAGCTTGTCGGGCACGAAGTACGCGCTCGCAAGCTGCAAACTGCGCGTGGCGGCGGTGATGGCCATCAGATACATCAACTGCATGTCGTCACTGCCGCCCGACGGCGAACTGCTGAACATATGCGCGAGACCCTGGCCCGCTCCTTTCGGCTCGGCATCGATGTGCGGAAAATACTCGGGACCGTGCAATACGCTGCTGGTCGCCTTGATCCAGTTGTCCATGAACACGGCCTGCATATGGCCGACCACCGGACCCGTCACGCGAAAATGCGTATCGCGCCAATGCTTTTCGTCCTGCGCATTGCCAGTCCACTCCGGCGCTATGCCGACCCCGCCGGTAAAACCGATCCGGCCGTCGATCACCAATAGTTTGCGGTGCGTTCGGTCGTTCATGCGACCGAGTCCGGTCCAATGCGGCTTGTGATACTTGACCACTTCGGCGCCGGCCTCCCGCAGCAGTTGCAGATAGCGCCGATCCATTTTCGACGAACCGACCCAGTCGAGCAGTACATGCACGGCGACACCTTCGCGCGCCTTATCGGCAAGCGCACGCGCAATCTGTCCGCCGATCTCGCCAGACCAGTAAATGAACGTTTCAAATGTGATGGTTTCGCGCGCCGACCGAATGCCCTCGAGCATCGACGGAAAGATCTGGTCGCCGTTGAGCAGCATCTCGAAGCGATTACCCGGCACCACGGGTGGACCGAGCAATAAACCCACCGAACGAAGGAATTGCGGATCTTCGCTCTTATAAAGCCGCTCGATTCTGTGTTCTATTTTCTTCTCGCCGCTCGACAGATTGGCGATCAGGAGAACGATCACGAGCGTGACGAACGCGGTAATAGAAATGGTCAGCATGCGTGGCCTCGATGGCAGGCGGCGGGTCACGGCATACGAGTCCCGCATCCGGCGGGGGAATGCCGCACTCGTGCCTGGCTTTCACTATCAGCACGTCATGCACGGCGCGTGCCCGGCTCAGGACCGCGCCTTGCTTTCCGGTTCCAATGCTTTATCTGACCAATGCAAACGCCTCGCGGCTTGCGATTTCGCCCGCGCCGAATACGCCGATGACCGTATAGTCCGACGCCACGCATTCGAACGTCGATGCCTGAAACGTAATGACGAAATGCCGCCGCGCCGGTGCCTCGGGAGCAATGGCGACGGAGTCTGTCGCCACGGCGGCAATCTCGGCGCACAACGACGAATTGACGACTTCATGTACCGCGCAGCCGACGAGACCTTGGCCCGCGAGCGGATGAATGGCGCGATCGTCATCGCCCGGCGGCCCGAGACGGTGAAAGATGGCGTCGGCGAACAGCACCGCGCAAAAAGGATCGTCGTCGGGATCGAATGGCCCGAACCGTTCAAAGTCCGACTCCGCGATCGGATAAGTGAGGATCACGCGGCGATCGCTGGCGACGATGAATGGTTCGGCAGCATCGGCTGCCGGATGAGGAGCGGAGTCCAGCAGGAAGACCTGATCTTCCTGCCGGGGTGCATCGAACGTGCTAACCATCTACTTCACGACTCCACGGCTATTACGCGCTTGCTTGCGTCTCTGGCGTTTGGGGAGCCACCGCGACAGGTGCGGCCGTACTCTTTGCAGCAGCCTTGCGCGCCGGTGCTTTTCTTGCCGCCTTCACAACGCTTTTGCGGCCGGCGGTCTTCTTCACCGCGGCTTTCCGGCTTGCCGGAGTGGCCTTTTTGGCTGCGGTCTTTTTCACGGCCGTCTTGCGCGTTGCTTTTTTCGCCGCGGTCTTCTTGCCTACCGCACTCGCGGTCGCTTTCGCCTGGCTGCTCTTTGCCGCCGTTTTCGCCGCTTTCGGAGCGGTAGCCATGCTCGCGCCATCGATCAGGAATTTGCTGCGGTCCTTGACGGCCGCGAGCCATGCCGGCGCCGGACCGCGGCCGCTCCAGGTCGCGCCGGTTTTCGGATTCAGGTACTTCGGCGGCTGGGCGCCTTTCGGCTGCCCTTTGCCGCCCTTCGCGGCGGGAGCAGCCGCGGACTTGCCTGCGCTCGCAGCGTCGATCAGGAACGCCGTGCGGTCCTTCACGCCGGCGATCCAGCCAGGCGCGCGGCCGTGCCCCGTCCAGGTCGCGCCGGTTTTGTGGTCGCGATACTTCGCCGGGGTTGCCGACCTGGCGGCTTTGCTCGCGCCCGCAGGTCTTCCGCGACCCGCCGGATTGCCATTCAGACCTCGCGCGGCACGTCGTGCCTTCGCCTGTGCTTCGATATCGGCAGTCGTGAGACCGTGCTTGAGCATCAATTCGCGAATCTGGTCGACCGCGGCTTGTGCTTTTCTGGCAATGAGAACGTCAGCTTGCTCCTGGAGCTTCTTAAGCTTGGCTTGGATTTGCTCTAACGAAGGCATTTGATTGCTCCTTATGTGGTAATCGTCGAACTATGCCATGAATGACGGAAGAAAGGCAGTGTATTGACCTATCCCGAGCTTCAATACATCGATACGAGCGCCGATGCGGCGTTCAAATAACGAAGCTTTCAGGTTTTCTACCGGGTCATCGAAGCTTTCTTCCTTTTCCTTCCCTCCTGATTCTTCTTTTTCATTTCGGTTCCACCACCACTCAGATAGGTGTAAAAACGACGACCTGGCGATCGGCAATGTACCTCACACTCCGTATGAAGCGGTAGTGTTGACCGTCCGCCGTTATCCGGTTCAGGCCCAGGCGGGTCAGTACCAGCATTTCATCTGCCTGGAAAGCGTCGACGACGCCGGAATCCGTTAAATCCTCCAATGCCCCGGATGGATTTCCGACATAAACGCTGCGCGCCTGCTTGCCGATCCGCATCACGACCACGCTTTTTCCCTCGTCGAGCGCCAATTCGAGAAAGCTCGCGAGCGTGCGCAATGACTCCGGCGTGCAAGTCCTGGTCTGATAGATCGCTGCATTCGATGGCGTCATTTGTGTTTCCCCGTCATCCGCATCGGCGACAGAAAGGGGCGCCGCCGTGCTTTCTGGCATTAGTCGCTTCTACTATAGCCAGGCCTTTGGATATTCAAAGGAGAGTAGTCCACTTTTTATTTGAAAACGGTCTTTTTTCGTAGCCCGCTATAGCGAACGGATTCAAGCATGCGCGAAACGCCACTGACGACGCGTGCAAAGACGCGGCCCCGGCTCCGGTAACGTGCCGTTACCGATCTTGCAGCACCTGTTGCTCCTGTACCGGCCAAGTCCATTTACACTTCGTATCCGTGCCCAGCGGCGGACGTATGGCCAATAGAGAGTCCTTTGTCAGCCGCCATGCTCGCGGCGGCTATTGAAATGGACGCCGGGCCAGCCTGATTCCAATCCACTCAAACACGATGGTACTTGCAATGAAAGCTGGTTTTATTCGGACCGCCCTCGGGGCAATGGCAGTCTCGTTGGCAATGGCCGGCACCGCGAACGCGGCCGGTTGCCTGAAAGGAGCGGTAGTGGGCGGCGTCGCCGGGCACTACGCGGGACATCATGCGGTGGTCGGCGCGGTCGGCGGCTGTATCGTCGGACGGCATATGGCCAAAAAGCACGCCGAAGAACAGCAGGTGGCGACTCAGGCTGCGCCGCATCAGCAAGCCCGAATGCAGTGACTGGAGAATACGGGCGCCACCGCAAACGTTCGCACGCGCCCTGCTCCGATCACTTAGGCAATGCGTAATCCGCGCGCGGGCAAGATCTCCTGAGTGGTCACGAAACGGTGCTGTTTGACCGCGTCGTGAAAGAGCCGGTAGTCGCTCTTCTCGAAGGCGGTCGTCCACTCCGGTCTGTCCCCGGTGTCGTCATCGCACAACAAACCGGTGGCCAGGTACTTCCACGATCCTTGTCCTTTGGCGATATAGCCGGGCACGGGTTCTTTCAAACCTGGAATACGGCCTGCATTCACCCATTCGCAAACGGTTCTCAAACGCAGGTTGTCGTCGGGTTCGCGGTTCGTATCGAGCAGCCGGGTCAGTGCGTCTTTAACGTCGTCCGGCATGCCTGGATGGTTTTCGAAATCTTCGCGTCCGGCCAGATAAGCTCGCACGACACGACAACTCATGTCCGCCGCCTGCACGAAATCCGGCAAATTATGTCGTGAGATGAAGCGATTGCGGCCGTCGATGTAATGCCAGCGCGCCCATGGCTGGTCGGGATAATGCAACGCGGCGCCATGGCCAACCGGCAACGCGATCGTCAGAACGTCCTCCTCGACATGCTCGATCAGATGCGCGACCGCTAGTTCGAGGCTCGCGAGCCAGCCTTTGCGCGTGCAATCCTGTGCCTCGAGAAGATGCACGCGATTCCACGGGCTTTCGATGCCCGCGAATCCCTGGTGCGCCCACGTATCGACATAGGTATGAAGCGTCACGCCGAGCCGGTGCAACGCGGTCTCCGAATCGCGCTGCCGGATCGCGCGCCGCACGACTTCGCGCGCAACTTCACTGTCGGGCCGGCAAACCGCCTTTTCCTCGAGACTTTCACCCTCGCCAGCCGGCAGAAAATGGAACGGCGTCCACACGAGCCGGTTCTGGTCGTTCTCGGTATTGGCGTAATCGAATAACTTGTGCGCGGTCGCGAATCGCTCGAATGTCTCGCCGCCTTTGAACCGCAGTATTCCGCTCGTCGTCGCGTCGTCGACATATTGGCAGGCATGCGCGATGGTTTGCGCATCGCCGGCCGTCATGCCGCCGACGCGCGCGGCAATGTAGACCACGCCGTAATGAAAGTCGATGTTCATGGCAAGCGCTCCTGGCGCGCATAATCACGGCCGGCTCGTGGCCGGCGATAGGGCGAGACGAATAGAGGGAGCTGCGCGTGAGTAGATAGTAGACGAGCGAGCGGCACACGCATTGAAAAAACTGCGCACTGGACGCGCTTTTCCACGTTTCGCGCCACGCAACCATTCGGGCTACTGAAGGAAACGCGGGCGCGGCCGGCGAGATGTAACCTGCCGGCACGGAAAGCCGCCGGCCAATGAGGCGGAAAAACGTAACCTGGCCCGATCGGCGCCGGTCAGGTCAAATGTGTAACGGAAAGACGACTATTCCAGTGCTGGTTCAGATACTCGAGCGCAAACATCCGGTGGCAATGATGTGGTAAATGTTCACTGCAAAGCAGGCAACCCGATTCGAATAGCGCGATATCCAGATTACTCTCCACGCGGCGGCGCGCGATGAGGTCGAAATATTCCTCCCGAAAGTTCTCCCAGCTCAATTGCTTGCCCTGGTAGCGTTTGAGCAGGTCCGGCTCGGGAGCCAGTTCCGGTATTTCCACGTACGCCGCATTGCACAACTGGTCGAGAAAGTAAGGCAGATCTTGTTTTTTCGCAAAGCCCGCGAGTTGCGACGTGTTGTTGAGGCGAACGTCGAGCACCGTGCGCACATGGGCGTCCTTCAGCAAACTGAAGAATTTCTGGGCGCTCTTGCCGGTAAAACCAATGCTGGCCACCTGCACGCTACTTTTGTCACGTTTCATGGTGAATCCCCTGGCAGGCCATTCGGCGCCCATAAAAAAGCCTCGCTGCGATTGGCGCAGCGAGGCTCGGGTGTCAGTGCATCCTCGGGTGTCAGTGCATCTTTAGCGCCGTTCGCGTGCTTTATTTGACAATGTCGACCAGTTCGACTTCGAAGGTCAGATCGGTATTCGGCGGAATCGGGCCGGCGCCGCGATCGCCGTATGCGGTCGCCGCCGGGCACGTGAGTCGCGCCTTGCCGCCGACTTTCATCTTCTGCACGCCTTGCGTCCAGCACGGAATCACGCGATTGAGCGGGAACGTGGCCGGCCCGCCATGCTTGGCCGAGCTATCGAATTCGGTGCCGTTGGGCAGCGTGCCGCGATAGTTGACCTTTACCACGTCGGTCGCGGACGGTTGCGGGCCCGTGCCTTGCGTCAGATGTTCGACGATGACGCCGGACGGCAGCTTCTCCGTGGTCGGCGCGGCAGCCATCGCGGTCGAGGACAGAACGGCTGCGGCCAGCAAAGCAACGAGTGATTTCAAAGCGAATCTCCAGTGGGGTAGTCCGTTTGATTGTAACGGATCGGGTGTCGGCCGAGGCTCCCACATATTGCCCGATGCCGCGGGTCGTTGCGCGCCCATCAGGAACCTCGCTGAACCGTCGCGCGACCCCGCGGTCCGCATGAACGTCCGGCGCGAGTCGCCGGCAAGCGAATCCGCCACACTCGTTGAGAGCGCTTTCGATGACCGAGCCGGCCCATTCCGACGACCCCGCTTGCGATCCCTGCGCAGCGCCAGCCCCCTCCGACGACCGCGTTCGCGCGCCAAGGCCGCTCCGGATTCACCTGACGACGCGCGCCGATGCGCGCGAAGTACTGGCTCAGGTTCGGCTCGTGATCGTCGACGAATGGCGTGAATTGCTCGGCAACAAACGCGGCATGCGGACCCAACTCGCGCTCGCGCGTCTCACCCATTGACGGCCCGGCTTGCAGGTGTAGGGGCTGTCGGCGACGCTCGGCAATCTGTCGTTCGCGACCGAGGTACTGCTCGCGCCGGTCGCGACGCCGCGCGTCAGCGTGCACGGCGCGCTGCCGAAAGCACTGATCGTCGACACGATCATTCCCGACACGATCGTGCGCTTTCCGTGGGGCGATCATATGGGCATGCGGCAGGTCGAGGCGATCGCGCGCGCGATCGACGAAGCACGCACGTCGCTCGTCTTCACGAACACGCGCTCGCAATGCGAGGTGTGGTACCAGGCGCTGCTCGAGGCGCGCCCCGAGTGGGCCGAGTGATCGCGCTTCATCACGGCTCGCTCGATCAGCAGGTACGCGAGTGGGTCGAACGTGGGTTGAAGAACGGCTTGCTAAAGGTTGTCGTGTGTACGTCTAATCTCGACCTCGGCGTCGATTTTCTGCCGGTGGAACGCGTGTTCCAGATCGGCTCGCCAAAAGGCGGTGCGCGCTTGATGCAGCGCGCGGGCCGCTCGGGACATGCGCCCGGTTTGCCGTCTCGCGTGACGATCGTGCCGACGCATGCGCTCGAATTGATCGAAGCGGCGGCCGCGCGTGAAGCCGTCGACAAGCGGCAGATCGAAAGCCGCGATACGCCGCAAAAGCCGTTCGACGTGCTGGTTCAGCACCTCGTCACCGTTGCGATCGGCGGTGGCTTCGACGCGCTCGAGCTGTACGATGAACTTCTGCATACCTATGCATATCGTGATCTGACGCAGCAGGAGTTCGACTGGACGCTGGGTTTCGTCGAAGGCGGCGGCGCGACGCTGCGCGCATATCCCGACTACCATCGCGTCGCGCGCGATAGCGACGGTCTGTACCGCGTCCCGCGCAACGATCTCTCGCGCGCCGGCATCGCAACAACATCGGCACGATCGTCGCGAATGGCACGTTGAACGTTGCGTATCTATCGGGCGGGCGCATTGGTGCAATCGAGGAATCGTTCATTTCGCGGCTCAAGCCCGGCGATGTGTTCACGTTCGGCGGCCGCGCGCTCGAACTGATCCGCGTTCAGGACATGACGGCGTGGGTGCGGCGCGCGAGCTCATCGCGTGGCGCGGCCGCTGCTCGAATTGCAGCAGAGGTGGTCGGCGTTGCCCGAGCCGGGCGTACTCGTCGTCGAGCTGCTCAAATCGCGCGAGGGTCACCACTTCTTCTGCTATCCGTTCGCGGGGCGCACCGCGCATATCGGACTTGGCGCTCTGCTCGCGTGGCGAGTCGCGCGCGACAAGCCCCGCACGTTTTCGATTTCGATGAACGACTACGGTTTCGAATTGCTGTGCGCGCAGGCTTTCGATTGGGCCGCGCAATTACAGAATGGCCTGCTTTCACCTGACGAACCCGATCACGACATTCTTGCGAGCCTCAATTCGTCCGAACTCTCCTTGCGACGGTTTCGCGAGATTGCACGAGTGTCGGGACTCGTGTTTCAGGCGCATCCGGGACAGCAGAAAAGCGCGCGGCAATGGCAGGCATCGAGCGGGCTTTTCTACGAGATCTTTCGTCAGCACGATCGCGGCAATCTGCTGCCGGGCCAGGCCAATACCGAAGTACTGCTGCAGGAACTCGACGTGCGGCGCATTCGTTTTGCGCTCGAACGAATGAACGCGAACCGCGTCGTGCTCACGCGGCCCAAGAAGCCGACGCCGTTCGCGTTTCCGTTGATCGTCGGACGCCTGCGCGAAAAAGTCAGCACCGAGAAGCTGGCCGAGCTCGAACGGGCGGCGCAACGATGAAGCCGACCTCGCTCGCGATCGACGTCGGCGGACGACCTCTCGTGCTGTCGAGCTTGCGCGCGTGTTTCGATCCGGCGCTGCGCGCGCTTTTTATCGCCGATGCGCATTTCGGCAAGGATGCGGTGTTTCGCGCGCGCGGCATTCCAGTGCCGACTGGTTCGACCGCGGAGAATCTGCTGCGGATCGAACGTCTGATCACCGAGTTGGAGCCGGCGACGCTGGTGTTTGTCGGCGATCTGCTGCATGCGCGCGAGTCGCTGTCGACGCTCACGCTCGATGCGTTGCATGCGTGCCGCGCGCGGCATGCGTCGAGGCGCGTGGTGCTCGTCGAGGGCAATCACGATCGGCATGCCGGTGCGTTGCCGCTTACGTTGGATGTCGAGTCCGTGCGCGAGCCGTGGCATATCGGGGCCCGGGCGCTGTGCCATCACCCGCATGCGGTCGATCACGCGTATGTGCTCGCGGGGCATGTGCATCCGGTCTTTCGGATCGCGACGCGGACCGATTCAGTGCGCGTGCCGTGCTTTCGCTTTGGGATCGATCGGGGGGTGCTGCCGGCGTTCGGTAGTTTTACCGGAGGCGCGCGTGAGACGGGGCGCGTTCTGGGGGAGAGGGTTTTTCTGGTGGTACAGCAGAGAGTGATCGAGTTGAGGAGTTGAGTGGACGGCGGGGGCCGTCCACTTTGTTGCCTGGTTGGTTTTTTGTTTGCGGATTGGTTGGCCGGTTCGCTGGCTGGGTTTTTTGCTGGCTCTTTCGCTGCAAACTCCCCGCGGCGCGCGAGCGCGGTCGGTGTGGAGGCCGGACGGCGCCGGCCTCCGCCCTTGGGAGCCCCGCAAGTTTCGCGGGACTCCTGCCACTGGTTAGTGGTTGCCGCCGCCGTGGCCACCATTGCCGGAGCCACCGCCGCCGTAGCCGCCACCGTGGCCGCCGCTGCCTTGACCACCGCCGTTGCCGCCGTTGCCGCCACGGCCACCGTGGCCTCCGTTGCCGGAGCCGCCGTTGCCCTGGCCACCGCCGCCTTCACCGCCATGGCCGCCGTGTCCGGAGCCGCCGTTGCCCTGGCCGCCACCGCCTTCACCGC